>NZ_JBPKJP010000025.1:0-43814 GCF_051217035.1 Lysobacter sp. 1R34A | reverse complement strand
CATAACGCCACCGCCAGCCGCGCGCTGGAGATCCGCGTGCGCGACAGCGTCAGCGGCCGCGCGCTCGAATCGCACCTCGTCGTGATCGCGCGCGGCGCCGCGGCGCGCGTGCACGACCTCGGCACCACCGCCCGCGGCGGCCGCGTCGCAGACCTGAGCGAAGGCCGCTATGAGCTGATCGCCAGTGCGCCGGGTTACGACAGCCTCAGCACCCGGATCGAAGTGGATGCCGCGCCGGTGCTGCCGCTGACCGTGTGGCTGTCGCCGTCGACGCCGTCCGAGGCGCTGGACCTGCTGGCGCTGAAGGCCGCGGCCTGCGCGCAGTGCGCGGTGTTCAGCGGCCACGTCTACGACCGCAGCGGTCGGCCGCTCGCCGGCGCTCAGGTGCGCAGCAGCCAGGGCGCGCGTACGAGCGCCGACGGCGACGGCTATTTCGAGTTGCCCGCGCAGCTGCCGCGCGCCCTGGCGCGCGACAGCGAGGCTTTGCCGGCGACCATCGAGATCAGCGTCAGCGCCCGGGGTTATCGCGACCAGCGCCTGACCGGCCTGCCGCTGCTCAACGACAGCCGCCATCTGATCGTCGACCTCGACGCCGGCGCCGGGTCGGAAGTAGTCGTCGACCGCAGCCACGTGCAAGTGCGCGCGCGCCAGCGCGAAGACCAGCAGCGGCCGCGTTCGGCCGCCGATGCCTTGCAGGCCGAAGCCGAGGTCGCCGCCGAGCAGGACGCGGGGCTGGATCCGTCGAACCCGGCTTCGCTCGCGACCGCGCAACGCCTCGCGGCGCAGGCGGCCAGTGTGCCGGTGCCGTCGAGCATCCGGGTCGGCACCAGTTGTTCGGGCCGTTCCTGCACCGGCGTATCGGTGTATGGCTTCGAAGACTATGTCGGCCGCGGCCTCGACGAAGAATGGATTCCGTCCTGGGACGCCGATTCGCTCGCCGCCGGCGCCGTCGCCTACCGCAGCTATGCCGCCTACTACGTCGCCCACCCGGTCAACAGCCGCTACGACATCTGCAACAGCACCTCGTGCCAGGCCTTCAACGCCGACAGCGTGTCGGCGACGGTCGCGGCCGCGGCGGCCACGCGCGGCGTGCTGCTGACCCGCGACGGCAGGACCGCGGCCTTCAGCGAGTACTCCTCCGAGAACAACGCCTGGGACGACCCCGGCGACGGGCTGTCCTGCGTCAACAACGACCTGAGTTGCGGCAACGGCCGCAACGGTTCCCCGCGCAACAACTGGCCGTGCCTGTCCGACGAGGTCGGGCGCAATCGCGGTTGCTTCGGCCACGGCCGCGGCATGAGCCAATGGGGCACCCAGCGCTGGGCCGCGAACCACGGCCGCGACTGGCGCTGGATCGCCAACCATTACTTCAACAACAACAACAGCCCGGGCGGCATGCGCAACGCCTTCCTCGCCAACGAGAGCGGCGTTCCCGGCGGCGGCGCGCTCGTGCTCGACGGCTTCGAGAGCGGCGTCGGCCATTTCGCCAGCGCGCCGACCGCCTCGGGGAGCACCGCCGGCGTATCGACCGCATCGCTGGCGCAGCAGGACTGCGCCACGCGCAAGAACGGCAGCTGCTCGCTGCGCGTATTGCTCAAGGACGATCCCGCCGTGGCCACCGCCTGGGCGGTGCGCCTGCTGTCGGGCGGCGGCACGCCGGCCAACAACGTCGAGCTGGTGCGCAGCGGCGGCAAGGTCGGCTTCTGGGTCTACACCGGCGCCAGCGGGCTCAGCGCGAGCCTGAGCATTGACGACAGCGACGGCACCGAGCGCGCGGTCGGCCGCGCGATCCCGAGCGGGCAGTGGACCTGGCTGGAATGGTCGCTCGGCGACGCCGCGCAGTGGAACGCCTGGGCCGGCGCCAGCAACGGCACGATCGACGCCGCCAGCGTGCGCCTGGATGCGGTCTGGTTCCTGCGCGATCAGACCAGCTACGACGTGAATCTCTACCTGGACGACGTCCAGATCGTGCACTGAACCCTTCAACCGCGTCGCGCCGTCGGCAACGGCGCGGCCTTCACCGATGGAGTACCTCCGCCATGAACGCAGTCACCGCAAAACGCTTACGACTTCGCGGCCTGTCCGCGCTGTTCGCCTTCGCCGCCTTGTTCGCCACCGCCGCCGAAGCCGCTCCGAACTTCCAGATGCCGTTCCCCTGCGGCCAGACCTGGGCCGGCCAGACCCGTTCCAACCACCGCCCGCAGAACGCGGTCGACTTCAATCGCGCCAACGACGAAGGCGACACCGTGGTCGCCTCGGTCGGCGGCACCGTCAGCGTGGTGCGCAACCTCGGCGACACCAGCTACGGCAAGTACGTGGTGATCGACCACGGCGGCGGCTGGAGCACGCTGTACGCGCATCTGAATTCGTACTCGGTCTCGGTCGGCCAGAGCGTCGCCGCCGGCCGGGCGATCGGCACCGTGGGCAACACCGGCGGCTCGTTCGGCGCCCACCTGCACTTCGAAGAGCGCCTGAACGGCACCGCCCAGCGCATCCGCTTCAACGGCGCATTGATCAAGTACTTCGACGAAAGCGGCAACAGCACCAACTACACCAGCCGCAACAGCTGCAGCGGCGGCACCGGTTCGGGCACGGTCAACACCAACGGCACGCCGCTCAACGTGCGTTCCGGCCCCGGCACCTCGTACTCGATCGTCGGCAGCCTCGCCGACGGCACCGCGGTGACGATCCAGTGCCAGACCACCGGTACCTCGGTGACCGGCACCTACGGCACCAGCAACATCTGGAACCGGATCGGCAGCGGCCGCTTCATTCCCGATGCCTACACCTACACCGGCTCGGACGGGCGCGTCGCACCGCCTTGTTGATAGATGCGGTGGCGGCGATCCGTCCGCCCTCGATGGCCCCTCTCCCGCCGACGGAGAGGGGTCGTGTTGCGCTCGTGTCGGCGGATGGGCCGCCCCGGTGCGCAACGGCCGCCGCGTTATCCTGCGACGAGGTTTTGCCGGTTTGAAATGCGTATGAAACCCAGCCAGGTGCTGATGATCGCTCTCGTCTCGGCCGCCCTGGGCGGCGCGCTCGGCGCCCATCTGGCGCGCCGCGAGGGGGCGGCCGTGCCGGCCGCGAATGCGCCATCGTCCCCGGCACCGGCGACGCACCCGGCGGCCAGGATCGATGCGGCGACGAGCCCGGACTACCTGGTGCTCGGCAACGAACGGATCAGTTTCGAATCGCTGCGGCAACGCGCCAGCCGCGATCCGGCCTTCCTGCAGAGTCTGTTGCAGCGCTACCGCAACGAACGCGACCTGGCCGCCCGCGGCGAACTGCTGGCCCTGCTCAATGCGGTGTCGGGCGAGGAGGTGTTGCGCTTCGCCCTGTCGCTGGCCGCCAGCACCCGGCCCGAGGACGAGCGCGACGGCCTGGAACTGTTGCGCGGCTACTCGATGGACCGGCCGGAGGTCCGCCAGACCCTGTTGGCCAAGCTGGAACGCGGCGGCGACCCGCAGCGCATGGGCGAACTGGTGGCGATGCTGACCCCGGCGACGATGCCGAGCGAGGACGCCGCGCCGGTGGTCGCCGAACTGGCGGCGCTGGCCCGCCACCCCGACCCCAACCTGCGTGCGCAGGCGGTGCTGCAGCTCGCCCAATGGGACGACGGCGAGCAGGTCGAGGACCTGCTGCACCGCGCGATCCTCGACAGCTCGGCGGAAGTGCGTGCGAAGGCGATCGCCGGCGTGCAGGGGTCGGGCATCCGCAGCGACCGCCTCAAGGAGGCTCTGCTCGCCATCGCCGCCGACCCGGCTAGCAGCGCGGCCGACCGCGGCGCGGCGACCTTCGCCCTGCAACAGTTCCGCCTCAACCGCGCCGAGTACGGGATCTGGCGCCGTGCCCAGGCGCAGGCCGACGAGGACGGCGGCGAAGGGCGGTGAGGCCCTTGGCGGGGTGTCGGCCGGGGTGCGCTGCGGGTGGTTTGGCGCGAATCGGGGTTCCAGGGGCCGTCCGGGGGCGAGTTCGCCTCCGCTTTGTCGGCCCTGTGGCATCAGCGAATATGAACGTCGTTCAGGTTGGATGCAGCGAGCGGATTTCGTTTATCCGGTGCCAATGCGTTCAATCGCCAGAAATAAAATTGTAAAATCGATATAAATCAATAGGATGAAGGCGCGCCGCCCATCTGTCGGGGCGGTTCTGCGCAGCACGGCGGCCGAAGGCATGTTCCAAACCGTGCGCTGGATCGCCTAATCGAATGAACGCGGATACGTTTCTCCAATTGATTTTCCCTCTCGACGCCACTACGGTGTACGAGCTGAGTTCGTCAAGGGTCACCGTAGGTCGTGACCCGATGCCGTAGATCGCTGATCCACTCCATCGTTCCACCTCGCTTCCTCCTTGCAACCAGCCCCAACGCCGCGAAAGCGGCATTCCAACACAACGTTTCAAGGAGTAAGCAACATGTCGGATCGTGAGATCGGTACTGTCAAGTGGTTCAACGACGCCAAGGGTTTTGGTTTCATCAGCCGCGAGAGCGGCGATGACGTGTTCGTGCATTTCCGCGCGATCCAGGGCCAGGGCTTCAAGAGCCTGCAGGAAGGCCAGAAGGTCTCCTTCGTCGTGACGCAGGGCCAGAAGGGCCTGCAAGCCGACCAGGTGCAGGCGGTCTGAACCCTCGGGTTCAACGCTGACCTCGCTGCCCGCCGCAAGGCCGGGTGGCATCGGGAAGCCCGGCGCAAGCCGGGCTTCTTCGTTTTGGGGCCCGGCCATGCCGGGTCATCCGTTTGGGGCCCGTCCGTGCCGGGTCTGTTCATTCCGAGGCCGAGCAGGTCGCGCCTCTGGGTTCCAAGGCCCGCGGTGCCGGGCCCGACCGCATCCGTCCCTCGCTCCGGCTTTCCAATCCGGCCGCCAGGTCGCACCATTTCCTACCCCACAGCGACCAAACGCCATGAGCGCACCCGATAACGACTCCGACTACGAAGGCGACGAACTCCTTGAGTTCGCCGGCGGCGACAGCGACGAGGAGCTCGACGAAGAGGCCCTGGTCTGGCAGCTGCTGTTGCTGATCAACCCCGGCGACGAGGACACCGCGCTGCAGCAGTTCGCGCGCTACCGCGAAGCCTGCGAGGACGATGCCGACGCCGAGCCGGCCGAGACCATCCAGGAGGTGATCGACTGGACCTCGGGCTATCGCGTCGACTGGAAGGACACCGGCTCGTTCGTCGATGCGATCGCGCAACTGGCCTCGCGCTGGAACCTGCGCGTGGACTGGGGCGTGGAAGACCCGACCGACGAGGAGTTCCTCGATGCCACCGACGTGCCCGAACTGATGGGCAAGGCCTTCGTGCGCCTGCGCGAACACGGCTACACCTTGTGGAACCGCGACACCGGCGCCGACATGTACGCCGGCTGGATCACCCTGCGCCGCGACGACGAGAACATGGAAGCGGTGGCCGCCGCGCTCGGCATCGACATCCGCCTGGGCAGCGACGCGTATTGATCCGCGGGTCGCGGCAAACCGTTCCCGCCCCGCTTCGGGGCAGGAGCGGCGCGAGCCGCGACCACGACCTCGCAAAAGCTCGCGCCCGCTTCGACCGCTTACGGAGTCGGGCGCATGCCTCTCAATGCCGGCAGAACGCCGCCAATCGCGGGTGGCGTTCCTCGAATGCCCCGAGCCGGCCGAACACGCCGTCGAAATAGCCGACCGCGATGGCGACGATCTTGCGCAACTTGTGTTCCTCGCACACCAGCACGCACAGCACCTGGTGCAGGGTCAGCAACTCGATCAGCCAATGCACCGACCAGCGCGAAGCGTTCGAGCGCAGCGCGTGCACGGCGTTGCGCGAGGCGTAGTAGCGGCGCCAGGCGACGTGGTTGCTGGTGGAAAATATCCCGCGCTTGACGAAGCGCCCGACCTGCTGGCGCATCTCGACCGCGGCGTTGACGTAGACCGGGATGCCCTGGCGGGTCGCGCGCAGGCCGTACTCGATGTCGACGTATTCGATGAAGTAGTCCTCGCGGAACGCGCCGAGCTCGCGATAGGCCGCGGCCGAGATCGCCGAGCCCGAGGAAATCACGAACAAGGTGGGGATCAGGCCCTCGCGGCGATCGTCGATCCGTTCCGGCCGCGGCATTCGCCCGGCCGGCGAGAACACCGGCAGGTAGCGGCCGAGGTTGGCCTCGAACACTTTCGGCCCGAGCACGAAGGCCTGGCTGTCGACCCGGGCGCAGGCCTGCATCATCTCGGCGAAGAACTCCGGCCCCAGTTGCGAGTCCTGGTCGAGCAGGAACACCACCTGGCAGCCGCGCGCAAGCAAGGCCTCGACGCCGCGGTTGTAGGCGCCGGAGATGCCGCCGGCGTTGCGGTTGAACAGCACCTCGATGCCGGCGCCGCGCAGGCGTTCGTGCAGGCCGGTGTCGGCCTCGGGCGAGTTGTCGATCGCGACGACGTGGCGGCAGGCCGCATGCGCGTGGTCGAGGTGAATCAAGTGCGAGGCGTCCGGATGCCAGAGCACGAACACCACGCCAAAGGCACGGGGATCGATCGCACGCGGATCGATTGCGCGAGGATCGAGAGCGCGCGCGGCCTGGGCCGGCTCGACCGCGCGGTCGCCGGGTGGCGGTCCGTAAGGCGTGTCCGCGCCGAGGTCGCGGTCCACCTTCATGCGGCTTCCCGCACCGACAGGATGTCGGTCTCGGCCGGCTTGGCGGTGCGGCCGCGCTCCCACAGCGAGGCGACGACCTGGTCGCGGATCGCTTCGGCCTGCTCGCGCGGCAACGAGTGCTCGTCGGACATGAAGCTGAAATCCAGTTCGCCGGCGAAGCCCGACATCAGCACCGAGGTGGTGGTGCGCCAGGGCAGATGCAGGCTCGGGCTGTACACGCTTTCCAGGTGGAAGCCATGATAGTCGCGCGGCATCTCGATGCGGCCGACGTTGGACAGGGTCACGTCATAGGCATCGAGATCGGAGCGGCGTTCGGCGATGAACTGGTCGAACACCGAGTGCAGCAGCTCCAGGCCGATGAAGAACTCGTAGACGTTGCGGGTCAGGCGTTCGATGCGCTGATTGAGGCGGGCCTTGAACGCGCGCGCCTGGGCCCAGTAGCCGGCTTCGTCGATCTGCTCCGGCGGGGTGCGGTTGTCGAGCGCGACGATGGCCCCGGGCGCAGACGCGAACAGGCTGTCGGCGCTGAGCCGCGGCAGGAACTTGCGGATGTCGACCGGCACGAACACCTTGCCGTTGGCACGGTCGCCGCGGATGGTGCGGAACGCCAGCGAGAACGCGACCGCGATTGCGGCGAACACGGTTACGCCTTCGGCGCGCGCGCGCTCGGCCAGGGCCTGGCTGGCCTCGCGCGGCAGCTTCCAGCGCAATACGTAAAACTCGCCTTGCGGCACCGGCGCGCGCTTGCGCCGCACCGCGAAGAACAGGCGGAACGCCATCGCCTTCCAGCGCGCATTGCGCTGGGCGCGGCGGTCGTTGAGCACTTCCGCGGGCAACAGATCCTCCATGCCGTTGACGCTGCTGTGGCGGCCGATGTCGAGGTCGGGGCAGTCGCACAGGGCCAGGGTTTCGCGCAGCAGGGTCACCATCGACAGGCCGTCGCAGATGCAGTGGTGGCAGGTCAGCAACAGCTCGCCGCCGTCCTGGTCGTAGACCCAGACCGCGCGCATCAGCGGCGCGCGCTCGCTGGCGAAGGCGGTCTCGCGTTCGACATGCGCTTCGCGCTGCCAGTCCTGGTCGCTGTCGCGCACGACCAGGCGCAACGGAATCGGTGCGGGATCGTCCTCGAGCACGATCTGCGGCGCGTCGCCGTCGAGCACGGCGCAGCGCAGCATCGGATGCTTGAGCTGGATGCGGTCCAGCGCGTGGCGCAGTTGCGCCGGGTCGAGGCGGCCGCGGATGCGCGCGGCCTGGACCAGGGTGAACGGGGTTTCGCGGTCGACGTACATGATCCGCTCGCACAGCATCATCTTTCGTTTCATCGTGTTCTCGAGATCGGGTGACGCCAGCCGGGCGCTCGAGCGCGGCTGGCCAGGGGAACTCGGTGCGGCCGTCAGCCGCTGTGCGGTGCGGCTCCCTCGCCCGAACGGGACGAGGGAACCGCGGCGACGCGCCCGCCGGCGCGACCGGCAGCCGCAATCAACGGTCGCGGTCAACAGTCAGGAATCACCGCGCCGTTGTTGTCGCGCGCCTCGTCGTTGCCCCAGCGGCTCAGGTAATACGCCGACACCCAGGCGCCGGCCGGGCCGACGTCGAGATCGGTCTTGAGCCAGTAGTGGTTGTAGCTGGTGCCGACGCGCACTTCCTGGCCCCAGGCCTTGCAATAGACGTAGTTCGTGCCCTGGTAAAGGGTGCCGACCGGAGTCAGGGTCGATGGCCATTTGTACCCGGTGGCGTTGGCGAAAGTGTCGACCCAGTACTTGCCCGGCGGGTTCGGCGTGCCGCCGCCGTTGATCAGGCTGTAGTAGCTCGACCACGGAAAATACTTGCCGGGGTCGTAGCGGTTTTCGTTCTGGGTCAGCATGCCGTGGCCCTTGATCCGCACGCTGTCGGGCACCAGATGCCAGCTGTCGTAGCCGGGGCCGTTCCAGGCCGTGCGGCAATCGATGCCGCGGCGCGCGCACAGGCTCTTGGTCAGGCGCGCGGAGGCATTGAGCATCGCCGCCGACCAGTTGCCGGCATCGGCGGCGCGGCCGTCGTGCTCGATGCCGACGGTGTAGTAGTTGTGGTATTTCGCGTGCCAGGCCTGGCGATTCTCCGACACCATCTGGGTGATCTGGCCGTCGGACTTGCGAATCAGGTAATGCGCCGACACCTGCGCGCTCGGGTTCTGGAACCAGGCGATCGAACCGGCGTAGGAGCCTTCCATGGTGTGCAGGATCACCGCGCTCATCGCGTTGGAGGCGGTGCTGTAGTTGCTCGGACTGGCCGGGTTCCAGATCGCCTCGCCGAAGTCGACCGCCTTGGCGCCGACCTCGGTAGCCGGCCGCGCCGGCCGACCGCCGAGTTGCCCGGCGAGTTGATCGGCGAGCGCGCGGTCGACCCGCACGCGGTCGGCGCCGGCGTCGAGCAGCAGGGCCGGCGCGCGCAGCTTCTGCAATTGTTCGGCGTCGAAGGCGCGTTCGAGCTGCAGCGGTTGCGCCGGAATTTCGACGCCCTGCGCGCTGACGCCGCGTTCGAGGGTCTGCAGCACGCCGTAGGCGAAGCTTTGGCGCGCGTAGTCGGCGATGCCGCCGCTGGAAGCGCCGTAGCCGGCGTAGCGCGCCAGCACCGGCGCCAACGCCTCGGGCCCGGCGAGGGCGCGGCTGCGCCGCTCGCCCTGGGTGGCGGCGAGCGCCCGGTCGAGCAGGGCGGCGCCAGCGAGGATATTGCTTTGCGGGTCGTCGATGACCTGCTGTGCGCTGCGCCCGATCAGACGCGCGCCTTCGCCGACCTGATCGGCGAAACCGCCGCCGTGGTACAGGCCCATGACCCCGTAGGAACGCGGCATGTGTACGTCGCGTGGGTTCTGCGCCTCGGGGGCGACGTGGTTCCAGCCGGTTTCGGCGTAAGCGATGGCTTCCAGCGAGCCGGCCGGCAGGTTCGGATAGCGCGCGTAGGCGCGGCGAAAATACTCGGGGTACGACGCGCGGCGGGCTTGCGCCAGCACCTGCGCCTGGGTCTTGTCGAATTCGAAACGCAGTTGGTCGAGGTCGGGACGGCCGGCGGCGCCGGCGAGCGCCGAGGTCAGCAGCAGCGAACAGCCCAGGGCTGCGGCGAGTGAGTGCACATGCATCGAACGATCTCCTTCGGAGTATGTAGTCCGTGGAAAGCCGCGTATGGATCCCGTTCGTTCATTGTCGTGAGCAACCGCAGGGTTTACGTGACCCGTTGCCGGAAACAGGCGCTTTGCGATGCGCCGTTCTGTGCCGGCGCTTCCAGTCCGGCGTTGTAAGGCGCGCGACGCCGGATATTTCAGTTCGATGAATGCATTGCTGCGGCGTACGGACGGACGCCGATCGCCGCCCGCTCGGGCGGCGCATTCGCAGTCTCATCAAGCCTGGCCGCGTTCGACGACCGGCATCGTTGCAGTCGAGTGGGGCGGCCGATGCGCTTGGCGCGAGGCCGGTGTTGCCTAGCCGTTCAGAGGCTCGGAAGTGCGCGCATGGCGTGCGCCAAGTAGCTACGCGCAGCGTGGATGCGCGCCGCGCCGGGGCCTGCAAGTCGATGCATGCGAAGTCGGGTCAGGAAGAGCCGTAGAACCAAGCCGCGTAGGGCGTGTTCTTCACCAGCCGCCGGTTCAGGTCGGGCGAGCCGTCCTGCCACCAGACCGAGCCGCGTTCGCCGAGCGCGACTTTGGCGGCATGAACGCGTGCGCGGGCTGCGCGCAACGCGTCGTCGTCGATGGCCGCGCGCACGGCGCGGCGCGCGGCCATCAGTTCTTGTACCAGCGTCTCGCGCTGCTCGGGCGACAGGTGCGGATTGGTCGCACGCCAAAGCCGTTCGTTGACCACCAGATATCGGCCGTCCGGCGTCCGCCGGGGTGTGGCTGTCGAGCCCATCGAGTCATGTCCGCCGGGGCGCGCCTCAGCGCAGGCTGACCTCGGCGACCTTGTCCTGATAGTCCTTCTTCGGGTCGACGCCGAGCAACAGTTTCACCCCGGCGAGCAGGTTGTTTTCGTTGAGCCAGATCTCGGCGCGCTCGGCATCCAGGCGCAGCAGAGTCAGTTTCGGATCGTCCTTGCCGCCTTCGAACCAGGCGGCCACGAACGGATTCCACAGGCGGTCGATGACGGCGCGGTCGCGATCGACGCTCAAGCTGCCGGAGATGCTTGCGAACAGATCGTGGTCCTTGGCCGAAAACGCGGCGATCGCGCGGTGGCTCGAGGTGAGCTGCTGGGCGAGGGCATTGTCGGTCGAGGTGAAGAACCACAGCGGGCTGCGGTCGTCCTCGAACTGCGCGGTCATCGGCCGGGTATGGCTGTCGTCGACGCCGTCCAGCCCGAGCATCACGGTGCGGTCGGATTTCAGTGCCTTCCAGAACTTGGCGGCGAGTTCCTGTTCGGTGTGCATGGTGGTCCTCCGAGGTGGGGAAGTGCTGCGATCGAAGCAGGATTCCAACCTAGGTCGGGCGATGTAAGCCGACGGTGAAACGCATGTGAGCGCGCGCACGCGCTGGCTTCCCGCGGGCCGATTCGGCGCTGCGATCGCGCGTTCACCTGCTCTCGACGTGCGCGCGCCGGTCTTACCAGCTGTCTTCGAGCATGCGCGGTTTGCACGCCAAGTAGGCGCCGACGATCAACACGACGAGGCAGGCGCCGAGCATCGCGAACGGCCACAGCCAACCGTGACTGAGATCGTGCAACCAACCGAACAACAGGGGACCGAGGCAGCTGAGGGTGTAGCCGAGCCCCTGCATGAAGCCCGACAACGCGGCCGAGCCGGCCGGCGTGCGCGTGCGCAGGTTGATCAGGGTCAACGACAACGGGAAAGTGCTCGGGCCCAGGCCGATCAGCGCGACCCACAGAAAGGTCAACTGCATCGGCGCGAGCAGCAGGCCGGCGAAGCCGCCGAGATAGGCCAGCACGCAGGCGATCACGATCGGGAACGGGTTGGCGATGCGCACCGCGAGCGCCGGCATGCACAGCGCGCTGATCATGCCGAGGGTCGAGAACAGCGCGACCATGCTGCCGCCGAGCGCGGGGCTGCCGCCGGCTTCGATCAGCAGCTTCGGCAACCAGGTAAACATCGAATAGGTGACGAGCGAGGTCATGCCGAACATCAGCGCCATGCCCCAGGCGACCGGCGAACGCCAGACCCGGCCCGGCGCGGCGGCGGCCGCGGACGCGCTCAGTTCGGGCGCTTCGTCGCCGAGGCAGACCGCATCGTCGTGAGCCCGGGCGAGCGCGCGCGCCTGCGCCGAGCGGCCGCGCGCTTCCATCCACAACACCATGATCCACGGCAGCGCCGCTGCCACCGCGACCAGCGACCAAGAGCCCAGCGAGGTGCGCCAGCCGGCGGCGTGGGCCAGCGGCACCGCCGCCAGCGCCGGCAGGATCGTACCGAGCTGCAGCACGGTGATGTAGGCGGTGCTGACCGTGCCGACGCGGTCGGCGAAATAGCGTTTGACCAGCGGCGGCAACACCACGTTGCCGATGCCCATGCCGGCCAGCGCCAGCGCCGAGGCCATCAGCAACTGTCCGGTGCCGCCGACGAAGGCGCGCGCGAGCAGGCCGAGCGCGGCCATCGCCATCGCCAGCAAGGCGGCGCGTTCCAGGCCGATGCGGTGGGCCAGGGCCGGGGTGGCCACGCCGAACAGCGCGAACGCGGCGGTCGGCACCATGCCGAACACGCCGGTCATGGTCGAGCCGAAGCCGAACTCGCGCCCGAGCGCGTCGAGCAAGGGGGTCAGCGAGGTGACCGCGGTGCGCAGGGTGAACGCCGACAGGACGATGCCGATCAGGACCCAGGCGCGTCCCTGCCACAGCGGGCGTGCGATCGGGGCGGGGACGGCGAGGGTGGCGCTCATGGCAGGGGTCGTCGGTAAAGCGCGCGCCGGCGTGCGCTGCACGCGGCCCGCTCGGAAGCTGGAATCGTCGGCGCCGCCGTGGGCGACGCGCCCGCGGCCGCGGGCAGGCGATGGTGAGCGGACAGTGTGGCCAGTCGCTCCGGCCGGCGCCAGCACCTGCGCGGCAACGGTCAGTTGCGGCAAAGTCGCGCCGCCTTCGCGGCGGCGTCACGCGCGTTGCGCTCCGGCGACATTCCCGCGGCGAGGCGCGGTATCGTGTGTTGGCCGCTGGCGGCAGCGGCGTGTTTAGCCGCCGACGGCGAGGGCCGGACGGCAGGTCTCGGACGAATTCGAGGGGGCGGGGAGCGTGGTGGCAAGCAACGAGGTCCAGGACGGCATCGGCCCGGCCGAAGGCGGCATTACCCTCAGCGCGGCGGCGGCTTCGGCACCGCCCGAGCTGTCGCCGCTGCCGTATCACGCGGCCCTGGTCGCGCATCTCAAGCGCGCCGAAGCCGAGGTCTGGGCCTGGGCGTCCTCGCTCAGCGTGCAGGCCCAGCATGCGCAGGAGCTGCGTGCCGAATTGCTGCGCAAGACCTACCGGCTGACCCCGGACTCGCATCCGCAGGCCCATGCGATCTGCGCGACGGTGATGCAGCGGCTCGGCATCGAGGCCGCGGCGACCCTGTACCAGGCCAGCGACGGCGCGATGGGCGCGAGCCTGTGGTACCTGCCCGGCGAAGCGCACGTAGTCCTGCACGGGCCGGTACTCGAACGTCTCGACGAAACCGAGCTGAGCGCCTTGCTCGGGCACGAACTGGCGCATTACAAACTGTGGGCGCTCGACCGCGGCGACTATCACACCGCGCAGCGCATCCTCGACCATTGCATGGCCGACCCGCAGGCCGCCGCGAGCCATGCCGAGAGCGCGCGCCTGTACAGCCTCTATACCGAGATCTATGCCGATCGCGGCGCGGCGATCGGCGCGCAGTCGCCGATTCCGGCGATCGCGATCCTGGTCAAGGTGCATACCGGCCTGGGCAGCGTCGATCCGGCGGCATACCTGCGCCAGGCCGAGGAACTCGAATCGACCGACGGGCGCCGTTCCGAAGGTCATTCGCACCCGGAAAGCTACCTGCGCGCGCAGGCGGTGGAGCGTTGGTGGCGCGGCGCCGCCGATACCGATGCCTGGCTGCGCGGGCGCCTGCAAGGGCCGCTGTCGGCCGACCGCCTCGACCTGCTCGACCAGCTCGCGCTGAGCACCCTGACCCGCCGTTTCATCGCCCGCCTGCTGCGGATCGAAGCGCTCGGCGGCGAGCTGGCGCAGCAACAGGCGCGCGCCTATTTTCCCGACTGGAGCGCCGACGAAGCGGCCGCTGGCGACGACGAGCTCACTGCCGAGCGCATCGACGACAGCGTGCGCCGTTACCTGCTCTGCGTGATGTTGGACTTCGCCCTGATCGACGAGGCGCAGCGCGACGCGGCGGTGTTCGAGGCCGCGCGGCTGGCGCACAGCTTGGGCAGCCGCAACGAATTCATGGCGGCGCTCAAGCGCGATGCCGGCTTCGGCAAGCGCGAGCTCGACAAGCTTGCGCGCCGTCTCGACCAGGAGGCACGCGCATGAACGAGCCGGCGAACGAATCGACCCAGCCGCCGGCGAACGAGCCGCCGATCAGCCCGGCCATGCCGACCGAAGCCAGCAGCCTGCGCGCCGTGGTCGAGGCCCAGCGCGGCGCCGGGTTGGCCACCGACGATGTCCTGTTCCTGGCCTTGCCGCTGTTTCGCGCGGTGGCGCAGTTGCATGCGCACGGGCGCGTCGCCGCGCTCGGCGCCGACGACATCGTCCAGACCGCCGGCCAGGGCCTGAGCCTGCGCGCGCCCGATGGGCGCCTGCCGCGGCTCGAACTGGATGCGATCCGGCGGCTGCAACCGCCGCCGGGCTCGACCCTCAACATCGTCGGCGAACTGCGCGTCACCCAGGACGCCGGACACGGCGCACGGGTCGAGAACCTGCAGACCCAGCACGACGCGGCGCAACCGATCGAGCATCCGGTGTACCTGCCGGGCTACACCTCGTGGGAGCTCGCCCTCGGCCATCACGACGAGATCGGCGATATCTTCCAGCTCGGCCAAGTACTCGCCAGCCTGGCCTGCGGGCTCGATTTCGACGATGGCGACGACCTCGACCTGTTCGCCGCGCAGCGGCAGAACCTGTTCCGGATCAATCCGCGCCTGAACCCGGTGCTCGCCGCGATCGTGGTCGAGATGACCGCCCTGAACCGCCACGAGCGCGCCACCGACCTGGCCTCGATCGTGCGCCGCCTGGAGACCTATCGCGATCAGCCGGTGAGCCTGGACGTCGAACGTGTGCTGTCGGGCACCCAGGGCGAGGTCTCGCGCCGGGTCGCGGTGCTGTCGCATCTGCGCGACCGTCTGTTCGACCTGTCGCGGCGCAATCGCCTGCTGCAGTTCCGCCCGACCCAGGCCAGCGTCAACCTGACCATCGCCAGCGTGCCGATCGTGCTGCAGCTCGGCAGCATCCGCCCCGAGCAACTGTGCACCTGGGGCGGCGAGTTCGCCGACGAGGTGATCGCCGGCAAGGCGGTCAGCCTGCATCGCTGGCTGCGCTTCGAGGACCAGCCGTATCTGCCGGGCGCGCTCGACCGCATCGCCCAGGAAACCCGGCGCGACCGCGCCGAGTACGGCTTCAGCCATCTGCGGCTGGTGGTCGCGTTCCTGCGCTGGCACAACCTCAAGGAAGACCCCGAGCAGCGCCTGGTTTCGCCGCTGCTGTGGCTGCCGGTCGAGCTGGTGCGCAAGAAGGGCGTGCGCGATCAATACGTGATCCAGTGCGAAGACGGCGAGGCCGAGTTCAACCCGGCGCTGCGCCATTACCTGCGCCAGCTTTACGACATCCGCCTGCCCGAGACCGTCGACCTGCAGAAGGTCTCGCTGGAGTCGATCCACGCCGACCTCGCCGCGCAGATCCGCGCCTCCGAGCCCGGGGTCGAACTGCGCCTGCAACGCAAGCCGGCGATCGAGTTGATCCGTCGCAAGGCGGTGCAGCGCCTGCAGCAGTACCAGCGCCGCAGCGGCGGCCGCGTGCGCAGCGACGGTCAACGCCCGGACTTCAGCTACGAACGCGACGACTACCGGCCGCTCGGCCTGGCCTTGTTCCGCCAGCGCGTCCAGCCGAGCCCTCTGCCGTTGCGCGGCGCGGTCGGCGCCGCGCCGACGCCGACTCCGCTGCACATGAGCGCGAGCGCCGACGAGATCGAGCACACGACCTACGCCCTGCAGGACGACAACGGCCATGCCTACGCCTGGGACTTCGACCTGACCCAGGTCACCCTGGCCAACTTCAACTACCGCAAGATGTCGCTGGTGCGCGATTACGCCCAGCTGATCGAAGAGGGCGCCGCCAACCCGGCCTTCGACAAGGTGTTCTCGATCGAGCCGCGCGAGGTCGACATCGCCGCGCCGCCGCCGATCGCGCCGGCCGAGCAGTGGAACGTGATCGCCAGCGATGCGACCCAGACCGCCGCGGTGGCCCTGGCGCGCGGCGGCCGCAGTTTCATCATCCAGGGGCCGCCCGGCACCGGCAAATCGCAGACCATCACCAACCTGATCGCCGATTACGCCGGCCGCGGCCGGCGCGTGCTGTTCGTATGCGAGAAGCGCGCAGCGCTGGACGTGGTGTTCCACCGGCTCAAGCAGGCCGGGCTGGACGAGCTGTGCTGCCTGATCCACGACTCGCAGACCGACAAGAAAGCCTTCGTGCAGAACCTGCGCGAAGGCTACGAGCGCTGGATCGCCCAGCCGCACCAGCACGAGCGCCTGAGCCAGTTGCGCGCCTCGACCCTGGACGAACTGGCCGCGCAACTCGGCCGGATCGATGCGTTCGAGCGCGGCATGGCGCAGGTGCCGGAGCGCCTGGCCTGCAGCGTGCGCGCGTTGCTGCGGCGCTCGATCGAATTGCCGCCGTTCGCCGCCGCGGACGCCGGCACGTTCGGCGCAGCGACGCGCGAGCGGCTGCCCGATTACGCGGTATGGGAGCGCCATCGGGAGACCGGCGAGCGGCTGCGCGCCTTGCTGCAGGAGCGCTTCGGCCTCGACCGCCTCGCCGGCCATCCGTTCGCGCGGCTGTCGGCGCGATTGCTCGGCGACGAGCGCGCCTATGCCGAGACCGTGGCCTGCCTCGACGAGTGCGAACCGCTGCTCGACCGCCTCGATGCGGCGTTCGAGGACGACGGCAGCCTGCTCGATCCCCAGCGCAGTCTGGCCGATGCGGTGCAGGCGACGTCGATGGCCCGGCAACTGCGCGATGCGCGCCTGGCGGCGCATCCGGACCTGCTCGACGCCGGTTCGGCCGCGAGCGCGCAACTGCGGCGCGAGCGCGACGAACTCGACGCCCTGGACCGGCGCCGCGCCGAGGCCGGGCAGGGCACCGTGCATTGGCGTGTGGCGTTTTCGCCGCAGGACACCGAGGCCGCCCTGGTAATCGCGCGTGGCGAGGAAAGTTCGCTGTTGCGCTGGCTCAAGCCGTCGTGGTGGCGCCTGCGCGGCGTGCTGTCGCGCAGCTACGATTTCGCCCAGCACGCGGTGCGCCCGAGCTATACCCAGGTGCTGCAGGCCAAGGCCGCCCATCATCAGGCGGACGCGGCTTACCGGCAGGCGGAGGAGCGGTTGCGCGCGAGCCTGGACACGCCGGCGGCAGCATCCTGCCTGGCCACGCTCGATCAATGGGCGGCCGCATCGGCGTCTTCGCCGGTGCTGCGCGAGTTGCGCGACCGCCTGCGCGCGGCGCCGGACCCGCTCGCCCATGCCGCGCGCGAAGCCGAGTACGCCGATGCCCTGCGCCGTCTGCAGGAGCTCGTCGACGGCCGTCTCGACATGCCCGCCGACGTCAGCCTCGGCGAACTCGCCGAATGGACCCGCGACCTGCGCGAGAGCCTCGACGACCTGCCGGACTTCCTGCCGTCGCTGCGCGCGATCCATCAGGCCGGCCCGGCCTACGCGCACGCCCTGCAGCGGATCGATCTGCCGGCGCCGCAACTGGAAGCGCTGATCGCCGACGAGGCGCTGGCGCGTCTGTACCGCGAGCAACCCGAACTCGCGCGCTTCGACGGCCGAGTCCTGGCCGAGGCGGCGCAGCGCGTCGCCCGCGCCGAGCGTCAGCTGCTCGAACGCAACGCGGCGATGGTGCGGGCGACCCTGCACCGCAGCTTCCTCGAGCGCGTGCGCCAGTCCTCGCTCTCGACCAGCCAGCTCGACAGCGACGGCAAGCTGTTCAAGAAGCGCTACGCCACCGGCCGGCGCGAACTCGAACACGAGTTCGGCAAGAGCATGCGTTACCGCTCGATCCGCGAGCTCGCCGGCGGCGACACCGGTCTGGTGGTCAACGACCTCAAGCCGATCTGGCTGATGAGCCCGCTGTCGGTCTCCGACACCTTGCCGCTCGCCGCCGACCTGTTCGACGTGGTGATCTTCGACGAGGCCAGCCAGATCCCGACCGAAGAAGCGGTGCCGGCGCTGAGTCGCGCCCGCCAGGCGGTGGTGGTCGGCGACGAAATGCAGCTGCCGCCGACCAGCTTCTTCTCCGCCGCGGGCGACGAGGACGACATGCAGGTGGTCGCCGAAGAAGACGGCGAGCGCATCGCGATCAACCTCGACGCCGACAGTCTGCTCAATCAGGCCGCGCGCAATTTGCCTGCCACGTTGTTGGCCTGGCATTACCGCAGCCGGCACGAGGCCCTGATCAGCTTCTCCAACGCCGCCTTCTACGACGGCCGCCTGATCACGATTCCGGACCGCCGGCTCGATGCGCGGGTGGACGAGTCGCTGAGTGTGCGGGCCGCCGAGGCGCAGGCCGCGGTGGCCGGCGTCGATGCTTTGCTGGCGCGGCCGATCAGTCATCATCGGGTCGAGGACGGCGTTTACGCCAACCGCTGCAACCTGGCCGAGGCGCGCTACATCGCCGCATTGGTGCGCGAGCTGTTGCGCCGAGAGACCGGCCTGAGCCTGGGCGTGGTCGCTTTTTCCGAAGCGCAGCAGGGCGAAATCGAATCGGCGCTGGAGGCCCTGGCCGCCGAGGACGCCGACTTCGCGATGCGCCTGGAACGCGAATACCTGCGCGAGGACGCCGACCAGTTCTGCGGTCTGTTCGTCAAGAACCTGGAGAACGTGCAGGGCGACGAGCGCGACCTGATCCTGCTGAGCATCTGCTACGCGCCCGGCGCCGACGGCCGCATGCTGATGAACTTCGGCCCGATCAACCAGCGCGGCGGCGAGAAGCGCCTCAACGTCATCTTCAGCCGCGCCAAGCACCGCATGGCGGTGGTCAGCACGATCCGCGCCGACGCGATCACCAACACCCACAACGACGGCGCCGCCGCCTTGCGCGCCTTCCTGCAGTTCGCCGAGGCCAGCGCGCGCGGCGAGTCGGAACGCTCGCAGAGCGTGCTCGGCGCGCTCAACCCCGGCGCCGAGCGCGCCTTCGCCAGCGCGCCGAAGCGCGACGCTTTCCGCAGCGCCCTGATGCGGGCCTTGCGCGAACGCGGCCATGTCGTCCACGAACATGTCGGGCGTTCGCAGTTCCGCTGCGACCTCGGCATCGTCGACCCGAACGCAGACGGCTATGCGCTCGCGATTCTGCTCGATGCGCCCGATGCCGACGGCGAGACGGCTCCGGTGGACGTGCGCGAACGCTACGTGTTTCGCCCCGGCATCCTGCGCGCCTTCGGCTGGCGGGTGATCGACCTGCCCTCGAGCGAATGGCTGCGCAACCCGCAGGCGATGTTGGAGCGCATCGAGGCCAGCCTGAAGGCCGGCATGGAAGCGGATCCTGGCGAGGCCGAGCAAGCGGCTGTGGTGGAGACGACGGCCGCCGATGCCGTGGGCGAGGCCGAAACCCTCTCCTTGCCGATCGACGCGACGGCACCGGATGCGACCGCACCGCCGACCGCCGCGCCGACCCTGCGCGAGTTCTTGCTGCAACAGGGCAGCTCGAACAAGTTCTGGCGGATCGGCCAGCACGGCGGCGAGATGACCGTGGTGTTCGGCCGCGTCGGCACTCGCGGGCAAACCCTGATCAAGCAGTTCGACACCCCCGAGCGCGCCGAACGCGAAGTCATTAAACTGGTCGAGGAAAAGCTGCGCAAGGGCTACACGGAGGCTGCGCCGGGCTGAGCCCATGGAACGCTCCGATCCGCTGGTGCGGCGTGGAGCCGGTTGAACCCCCGCGGTTCCGGCCGCATCGTGAGGGTTCATTCCAACCGCCTCGTGCGCCGCCCCCCATGACCCAGACCGCCTCCAACCCGACGCCACGCGTCAAGATCGACTTCGTTTCCGACGTGGTCTGCCCCTGGTGCGCGGTCGGCCTGAAGTCGCTCGAACAGGCCATCGCCCGGATCGGCGACGAGGTCGAAGTCGAACTGCATTTCCAGCCCTTCGAACTCAACCCGCAGATGGCGCCGGAAGGCGAGAGCATCGACGAGCACCTCGCGCACAAGTACGGTCTGAGCCCGCAGCAACTCGCCCAGAACCGCGACGCCCTGCGCCAGCGGGGCGCCGCGGTCGGCTTCGAGTTCAACGCGCGCGACCGCATCTACAACACCTTCGACGCCCACCGCCTGCTGCACTGGGCCGCGACCGAAGGCGCCGCCCAAGAGCACGCGCTCAAGAACGCCCTGCTCAAGGCTTATTTCACCGACAGCCAGGACGTGTCCGCGCACGACATCCTCGCCCGCGCCGCCGCCGAAGCCGGCCTCGACGAAACCCGCGCACGCGCCGTGCTGGCCTCCGACGAATACGCCGACGCAGTCCGCGAGCAGGAGCGCTTCTATCAAAGCCAGGGCATCCGCGCAGTGCCCTCGGTGATCATCAACGACCGCCACCTGATCCAGGGCGGCCAGCCGGTCGAACAGTTCGAAGCCGCATTGCGGCAGATCGCGGGCTTGCCGGCGTCCGGTAAGGCCTGATCGCCAGCATTATCGGCGGACACGGGCGCGATGGCGTTCTTGTTCGTTCTTGCTCGTCGACTCCTCCGGTGCCATCCCGTTCGCTATGGGATGGCGCTGTCGTTATTGCCATCAACACCCTCGTTGATTCCGGCTCGATCTCGACTCCTGGGATGGGATGTGCCGAGTTGAGCGAATGTGCCAAGATCGTACAGGTCATCGAAGCACGGTCGGCTCGTGGCGAGGACATATGCCTTCAAGCCTTGTCTTGATCCCGCCGGATCCGTAACATCCGCCTCGCGATCAACAGGGTCGCATCCCCTCTTTGCCAGCCACGGCTCCGCGCCTGCCAGCTTCCTTTCTGCCCGGCGGCTGTTGCGAACGCCCGAGTCTACGCAACCCCAGTAGCGGTCAACGCCGCACAATCAATGAAACTCTGTTGCCGCTGTCCAGTTCTGACAGATTTGGCGCAATACCGTGATGGTTCTCGGACTGGCCAACCAGGGGCATGGCGGGGCGCTTCTGCGCGGTCATTTTCCCAGCCATGATTTCATCCATCGTCGAAAAAGAAGTTGCGAGGCTGGACGGCTTCCTTTATGGGATCGCAGCACTCAATGGCGGCATCAGGAGTTACAGCGCCTATGCATATGCCGTTGAACCAAAGGAAGGGGCGTCGATCGAGCAATCTTTGCAGGATTGCTACACCTGGAATCCCGGCATGGAGTTCTCCGAGGTGCGCCGCCTGGATAAGGGCTTGCGCGACTTGGAAGGAGAAATTCAATCGTTTCTTATCCGCGATCTGCCTGGGCATAGTGCCGATGCGGTCAGCACTTTACAGGCCTATCTCGCTTTCAGAGTCATGGATATGATCATGGTGATTCGCGAGGATCGGCCGGTCCTCGACGTTTTTAGATTGACGTTGGCTCCCGAGCGTGCAACCTCCGAATGCGTGTTCTTCTGCTTGAAGATGGAAGCCGGACTGGTTTTTCTTCAGTTCAACAACGACATTCCATTCATAGACTCTCTGGACGCGTAATGAGCATGGCCGGCGATAAGCGCAAGCAGCTCGGGCATTACCCATGGCTACTGCTGGGCGCAGCCACGGGTACGGTCGCCTTGTCCGTCCTCAGGACGTTCTACTACTTCGCGATCGATCGGCAACCCGAAATGTCGTCGATGATGTTCATCGTCTTCGCGCCTATCGTGGCGCTGCCTTTCATGCTCGTTGCCGCGCTGACCGAGTTCGTGGCAAGGCGATTGCTGCCCCGCCTGAAACGGCCAAGCCGGTTATGTTCTTTGCTCATCGGCGCGTCTTACACCTCGCCGCTGTTCGGGCTCATCGATACGCGCTTGCTTGCGCTCTGTGTGGTGATCAATCCCGTCATCATGCATGCCCTGCTTGCGCAGCGAGATCGATACGTCGATGACTAATGTCTCAGGCTGGTGAATTCACCTACGCCTCGTGGCCCGAATGTGCCGCCTCTTGAAGTTAAATTTTATGAGGTTCTCACCGGTGGAGAAATTAAATTTCGGGACTTCTGATTCTGGTCTGCTGCTGGACTCTTTCGTCCACGATCGAGTCTTGGAGCTGTTCTGCATTGAAAAATCCGATGGCCGCCTGGAATGGCGATCGGCGGGTGGTGCGCATATGGCCCTTTTGCTTGGCGGAATCGAGCTTTATAAAGTTCGAGACCTCCGGGACGGGGCTATCCTTTCGGAAATATATGTTTGGCCTGTCGTCGCTGTCCCGGAGTCGTCCTGGTTTGTCCCGGATAGCGTGTGGGGATTGATTTTCGAGAACGATTATTCGGGAAGAGACGCTAAGTCTGCGGTCGCCGGGTTGCAAAAATCACGCCCCGATCTTTGGGCCGTGCAGGTGGGCTTCTGCTATGGGGGCGCAATGGCATTCGTGTGCGAAGAACTGAATCTGGTTAAACGCTTCCCCTGAAGTGGGCTCGCCGATTTCTTGAGCGGCAGCAATCGAATCTGATTCGAAGTTTGCGATGGCACGCGATTCGTAGCGCCATGCCGGGATGTGCCGGCTTTGCCAAGTCAGCCCTCTCAGTGCTGCCTCGCAGCAAAAACCTCTGTGCAATCAAGCACAAACCCTAAGCCCCCCTGGACAACGCCCTCAGGCCGCTTGACCTCGCTAGCCTAGAAAAAGAGAATGATCGTTCATTCTATGAAGTGCCGCGGTCCGTCCGACCGCCACAACGTCCTGAGGCTCCCCCATGCCGTCGCGCAAGTCCATGTCCTATAAGGCAATTCTCACTGTTTCCGTGCTCGCCCTGGCGCTCGCCGCCTGCGGCAAGGGAGGCGATCAGCAGGGCGGTCCCGGCGGCCCCGGCGGCCAAAAAGGCCAGGTCACCGTGGTGACCCTGAAGCCCGAGACCGTCACCCTGACCCGCGAGCTGCCGGGGCGCACCAGCGCTTCGCTGATCGCCGAGGTCCGGCCGCAGGTCAACGGCATCGTCGAGAGGCGTCTGTTCACCGAAGGCGGCTTGGTCCGCGCCGGGCAGCCGCTGTACCAACTCGACGACAAGACCTATGCCGCCGACCTGGAAACCGCCCGGGCCACCCTGGCGCGCGGCGAAGCGGCGTTGAACTCGGCGCGGCTCAACGCGCGCCGCTCCAGCGACCTGGTCAAGATCGACGCGGTCAGCAAGCAGGACGACGAGACCGCGGTCGCCACGCTCAAGCAGAGCCAGGCCGACGTCTCGGCCGGTCGCGCGGCGGTGCAGAGCGCCAGCGTGATCCTCGGCCGTGCGCGCATCACCTCGCCGATCAGCGGCCGCATCGGCAAATCGGCGGTCACCCAGGGCGCGCTGGTCACGGCCAATCAGGCCGAGCCGCTCGCGGTGGTGCAGCAACTCGACCCGGTCCACGTCGACATCAGCCAGTCCAGCGCCGAACTGCTCGCCCTGCGCAAGCAGATCGCCGCCGGCACCCTGACCGAGGCCACCACGCCGGTGACGATCCTGCTCGAGGACGGCAGCAAGTACCCGCTGGAAGGCAAGCTCGCGTTCTCCGAGGTCACCGTCGACGAAGGCACCGGCAGCTTCCTGCTGCGCGTGGTGGTGCCGAACCCCGACAACATCCTGATGCCCGGCATGTACGTGCGCGCCCTGGTCGGTACCGGCGTGCGCCAGAACGCGTTGCTGGTGCCGCAGCAGGGCATCTCGCGCGATCCCAAGGGCGCCGCGACCGCGATGGTGGTCAACGCGAAGGGTCAGGTCGAGCCGCGCGAAGTGCAGGTCAGCCAGGCCATCGGCGACAAGTGGCTGGTCGAAGGCGGTCTGAAGGCCGGCGACAAGGTCATCGTCGAAGGCCTGCAGAAGATCGGCCCCGGCATGCCGGTCGACGCGACCGAAAAGGGCGCAGCGCCGGCCAAGCCGGCCGCGGCCCCCGCCGCGCCGAAGCAGTAATCGGAGAAATTCATGGCACGGTTCTTTATCGATCGCCCGATCTTTGCCTGGGTCCTGGCGATCATCATCATGCTCGGTGGCGCGATCGCGATCACCCAGCTGCCGATCTCGCAGTACCCGACCATCGCGCCGCCGACCGTCTCGGTGAACGCCTCCTACCCCGGCGCCTCGGCCAAGGCCGTCGAAAACTCGGTGACCCAGATCATCGAGCAGAACATGAAGGGCATCGACGGCCTGATGTACATGTCGGCGACCAGTTCGTCCGACGGCCAGTCCGGCGTCACGCTGACCTTCGAGAGCGGCACCGACCCCGACATCGCCCAGGTCCAGGTGCAGAACAAGCTGCAGCTGGCGACGCCGTTGCTGCCGCAGATCGTGCAGCAGCAGGGCGTGAGCGTGTCGAAGGCGAACTCGGCCTTCCTGTTGGTGATCGGCTTCGTGTCCGAGGACGGCAGCATGAGCGGCGCCGACATCGCCGACTACGTCGCCGCCAACCTGGTCGATCCGCTCGCCCGCGTCGACGGCGTCGGCAGCACCCAGCTGTTCGGCACCAAGTACGCGATGCGCATCTGGCTCGACCCGGACAAGCTCAATACCTACAAGCTGACCCCGGCCGACGTGATCACCGCGCTGCGCGCGCAGAACGCCCAGGTCGCGGTCGGCCAGCTCGGCGGCACGCCGTCGGTGAAGGGCCAGCAGCTCAACGCGACCATCACCGCGCAGGACCGCCTGCAAACCGCCGAGCAGTTCCAGAACATCGTGGTGCGCGCCAACAGCAGCGGCGCGGTGCTGAAGCTGTCCGACGTGGCCCGGGTCGAACTGGGCCAGGAGGACTACAGCACCATCGCCCGCTTCAACGGCAAGCCGGCGACCGGTATCGCCATCTCGCTGGCGACCGGCGCCAACGCGCTGGCCACCGCGCAGGCGATCCAGGCCGAGCTCGAGCAGCTCAAGCCCTCGTTCCCGAAGGGCCTGAAGGCGGTCACGCCGTTCGACACCACGCCGTTCGTGCGCGTGGCGATCGAGGAAGTGATCAAGACCCTGCTCGAAGCGATCCTGCTGGTGTTCCTGGTCATGTACCTGTTCCTGCAGAACTTCCGCGCCACCCTGATCCCGACGATCGCGGTGCCGGTGGTGTTGCTGGGCACGTTCGGCCTGCTCGCGCTGTTCGGCTACTCGGTCAACATGCTGACCATGTTCGCGGTGGTGCTGGCGATCGGCCTGCTGGTCGACGACGCCATCGTCGTGGTCGAGAACGTCGAACGCGTGATGAGCGAGGAAGGGCTGTCGCCGATCGAAGCCACGCGCAAGTCGATGGACCAGATCACCGGCGCCCTGGTCGGCATCGGCCTGGTGCTGTCGGCGGTGTTCGTGCCGATGGCCTTCCTGGGCGGCGCCACCGGCGTGATCTACCGCCAGTTCTCGGTCACCATCGTTTCGGCGATGGCCTTGTCGGTGCTGGTCGCGATCGTGCTGACCCCGGCGCTGTGCGCGACCATGCTCAAGCCGATCCAGAAGGGCCATCACGCGTCCGACAAGGGCTTCTTCGGCTGGTTCAACGACAAGTTCGACCGCGGCAACAAGAAGTACCAGAGCGCGGTGCACGGCATCGTCACCCGCACCGGCCGCTTCATGATGGTGTTCGCGGCGATGGCGGCGCTGATGGCGGTGCTGTTCTTCCGCCTGCCGTCCTCGTTCCTGCCGCAGGAAGACCAGGGTTTCCTGTTCACCATCGTGCAGGCGCCGGTCGGTGCTACTCAGGAACGCACCGGTGAAGTGCTCAAGAAGGTCGAAGAGCAGTTCCTCGGCGATGAGGCGGTCGATTCGCTGTTCACCGTGCAGGGCTTCAGCTTCGCCGGCAACGGCCAGAACGCCGGCATGGCCTTCTCGCAGCTCAAGCCGTGGGAAGAGCGCGAAAGCACCTGGGGCGACCGCTGGCGTTGGCTGACCAGCTTCGGCAAGACGCCGATGCCGGACAACAGCGTCAACGCCGTGGTCGGCCGCGCCATGGGCAGCTTCATGCAGATCAAGGATGCGTTCGTGTTCGCCCTGGCGCCGCCGGCGGTGTTCGAACTCGGAAACTCCAACGGCTTCGTGTTCTACCTCAAGGACAACGGCGCGCTCGGCCACGATGCGCTGGTCGCCGCGCGCAACCAGTTCCTCGGCGCGGCCGGTCAAAGTGCGCTGCTGCAGAACGTGCGTCCGAACGGTATGGAAGACACGCCGCAGTTCCGCGTCGACGTCGACAACCAGAAGGCTTCGGCCCTCGGCCTGAACATCGCCGACATCAACTCGACCCTGCAGGCGGCCTGGGGCGGCCAGTACATCGACGATTTCGTCGACCGCGGCCGCGTCAAGCGTGTCTATATCCAGGCCGATGCGCCGTTCCGCATGGCGCCGTCCGACTTCAATCGTTGGTACGTGCGCAACGACAAGGGCGAGATGGTGCCGTTCTCGGCTTTCGCCACCACCCGCTGGGAGTTCGGTTCGCCGCGCCTGGAACGCTACAACGGCGTCTCGGCACTGGAAATCAACGGCGAAGCCAAGCCGGGCGTGAGCTCGGGCGAGGCGATGGCCGAAGTCGAGAAGCTGGTCGCGCAACTGCCGGCGGGCATCGGTCTGGAATGGACCGGTCTGTCGTTCCAGGAGCGCCAGGCCGGCGCGCAGACGCCGCTGCTGTACACGTTGTCGCTGTTGATCGTGTTCCTGTGTCTGGCCGCGATGTACGAAAGCTGGGCGATCCCGACCTCGGTGCTGCTGATCGCGCCGATGGGCATCCTCGGCACCGTGCTGGCGACCTGGATGCGCGGCATGGAGCGCGACGTCTACTTCCAGGTGGCGATGCTCACCACCGTGGGCCTGTCGAGCAAGAACGCGATCCTGATCGTCGAGTTCGCCAAGGAAAACCTCGAGAAGGGCATGGACCTGATCCAGGCGACCCTGGCCGCCGTAGGCGACCGCCTGCGCCCGATCATCATGACCTCGCTGGCGTTCGGTCTCGGCGTGTTGCCGCTGGCCCTGGCCAGCGGCGCGGGTTCCGGCGCGCAACGCGCGATCGGCACCGGCGTGCTCGGCGGCATGGTCGTGGGTACCTTCCTGGGTATCTTCTTCGTCCCGCTGTTCTTCGTCGTGGTCGAAAAGCTGTTCGTGAGAAAGAAGAAGCATGCGGACCAGGATCCCCCTGCGCCCTCGCAGCCTGCCGCGGAAGGAGCGCAGAGCCATGAATAAGTTCGCCACCCATGCCCTGGCGCTCGCGGTGACGCTGGCCATGACCGGCTGCGTCAGTCTGGCGCCGAAGTTGCCCGCCGCCGATGCGGCGATCCCGGGCGAGTGGCCGTTGCCCCCGACCACCCAGGCGTTCGCCGGCGCTGCGCCGGCAACTGCCGCGTCGACGACTTCGGCCGACCCCGCGACGGCTCCGGCCGTCGCGGTGGCCGACATCGGCTGGCGCGACTTCTTCGTCGACCAGAACCTGGAAGACCTGATCGGCCGCGCCCTGGACAACAACCGGGATCTGCGCGTGGCCGTGCTCAACGTCGAGAAGGCGCGCGCCCAGTACCGCATCCAGCGCGCCGACCGCGTGCCCGCGGTCGGCGTCAGCGCCGAGTTGCAGCGCACCGGCGGCGACAACCGCCAGGTCACCGACGTCTACACCGCCGGGGTCGGCATCGCCAACTTCGAGCTCGACCTGTTCGGCCGCGTACGCAGCCTGAGCCAGGCCGCGTTGCAGCGTTACTTCGCCGAAGAGGAAAACCGCCGCAGCGCCCAGCTCAGCCTGATCGCCGAAGTCGCCAACGCCTACCTGACCCTGGCCGCCGACCGCGAGCTGTTGTCGGTGTCGGAAGCGACCTTGAAGAACCAGCAGGCCGCCTACGACCTGACCGAGAAGCGTCGCGAGCTCGGCGCGGTGTCCGGGCTGGAAGTCAGCCAGGCACGCACCCAGGTCGAGACCGCGCGCGCCGATGCGGCGCGCTACGCCGGCCAGGTCGCGCAGGACATCAACGCGCTCAACCTGCTGGTCGGCGAGCCGGTCGACCCGGCGCTGTTGCCGCAACGCCTGACCGACGGTACCACCGGCATCGGCGCCTTGCCGGCCGGCCTGCCTTCGGAAGTGCTGCTGCGTCGCCCCGACGTGCAACAGGCCGAGCATCTGCTGCGCGCGGCCAACGCCAACATCGGCGCCGCGCGCGCCGCGTTCTTCCCGTCGATCAGCCTGACCGGCCTGCTCGGCAGCTCCAGCAACGAGCTGTCGGGTCTGTTCGATTCGAACACGCGCGTGTGGACGGTGAACCCGGTGGTCAACATCCCGATCTTCCAGGGCGGCAAGCTGCGCGCCGGGCTGGGTTCGGCGAAGGCCGACCAGGGCATCGCCCTGGCCCAGTACGAGAAGGCGATCCAGTCGGGTTTCCGCGATGTCGCCGATGCGCTCGCGCTGACCGCGACCCTGGCCGAACAGCGCCAGGCGCAGGAAGCCCTGGTCGAAGCGGCGGCCCGCGCCGACCAGTTGTCGACCGCGCGCTACAAGGCCGGCCGCGACAGCTATCTCAACCAGCTCGATGCGCAGCGCACCCTGTACGCCGCGCAGCAGGGCTTGGTGTCGACGCGCCTGGCCGAGCAGGCCAATCGGGTCACGCTCTACAAAGTCCTTGGAGGTGGCTGGAACGAGCGCAGCCAATGAGCACGACGGGCAAGCCCACCGCCAAGGCCGAAGCGCGCGCGCTGGCTCAGCGCGAGCGCATTCTGACCGCGGCCCAGAAATGCTTCGTCGTGCATGGCTTCCATGCCGCGAGCATGGCCAATATCGCCGATACGGCCGGCATGAGCGCCGGCCTGATCTACCGGTATTTCAAGGGCAAGAACGACATCATCCTGGCGATCATCGAGCGCCAGCTCGAGGAGGCGCGCGCGGACATCGCCAAGCTGCACGCGACCAGCGACCTGGTCTCGGGCATCGCGGAAGTGTTCCAGCAATGGCAGGCGAACGATCCGACCATCACCAGCGCGGCCTTGTTCCTGGAGCTGACCGCCGAGGCGACCCGCGACGAGGAGATCGCCGCCGCGACCCATGCATCGGACCGGGTGTTCCGCTCCGATCTCGCGGCCTGGTTCGCGCGCAGCGCCAAGGACGGCGGCCTCGGCATCCCGAAGGCCGCGGTCGATACCCGTGTGTTGATCCTGCAATGTCTGATCGAAGGCTTGGCGATGCGGGCGATTTCGCAGCCCGACCTCGATGTGGAGCAGGTGAAGACGGCGCTGGGCGAGTTCTTGCCGAGCCTGCTGACGGCGTGAGTCGAGTGGCACCGTAAGCCGTCGTGTCGTAGGCGACGGTGCGAGAGAGGCCGCCTTCGGGCGGCCTTTTTGTTTGCCGCGCAGGCGATGTAGCGCCGTTATCGAGGTGGCGCGGTCGCGGCTTGCGCCGCTCCTCCCCCTGCTATGCAGCTTTCGGGTAAGCGCGGCGCGAGCCGCGACCACGGACCGACCGCCCCGCTGCGCATCAAGCCTGCAGCCCCTTCGCCAATTCCCCCACCGTGCGCAGTGCGGCTTCGATCTTGCCGTCCCAGGGTTGTCCGCAGCTCAGGCGCAGGTGATGGGTGTAGTCGCCGCGGTTCGAGAACAGATGCCCGGGCAGGGTGCCGATGCCGCGTTCCAGCGCGGCCTCGAACAAGGCCTGGCCGTCGATGTCCTCGGGCAGTTCGATCCACAGGGTCATGCCGCCGGCCGGTTCGGCCACGCAGGTGCCGTCGGGCCAGTGATCGAGCAAGGCCTGCCGGTAAGCCTGTGCGTTGTCGGCGAGGGCGCGGCGCAGGCGGCGCAGGCCGCGCTCCACATCGTGGCGGGCGAAGTGCTCGATCAGCGCCATTTGCGGCAGAGTCGCGGTGGCGACGGTGGAGAAACTCTTGGTGCGCAGCAGCTCGCGCGTGCGCCGTCCGCCGAGCATCCAGCCCACGCGCAGGCCCGGCGCGAGCATCTTCGAGTACGAACCGCAGGTCACCACGTGCTCGCCGTCGTCGTAGCGGCGCAGCGGCGAGGGACGTTCGCCGGAGTAGGCCAGTTCGCCGTACAGATCGTCTTCGATGAGCACCGTGCCGTGCGCGGCGCAGGCGGCGACCAGCGCGCGCTTGTCGGCGTCCCGGGTCAGGCTGCCGAGCGGGTTGTTGAAGTTGGGCACCAACAGGGCGGCGCGCACCGCATGGCGTTCGAGCAGTTCGCCGACATGGGCCGCGTCGATGCCGCGGCCGGGGCGGTTGGGCACTTCGAGCACGCGCAGGCCTTGCGCCGCGACTGCCTGCAGCAGACCGTGGTAGGTCGGCGTTTCCAGGATCACGATGTCGCCCGGCCGGGTCACCGTGCGCAGGGTCAGGCTGATCGCCTCCATCGCCCCGGCGGTGACGACGATTTCGTCGGGGTCGATCTCGACCCCGCATTGAGCGTAGCGTTGGGCGATGCGTTCGCGCAGTTCCGGCAGGCCCTGCGGCGCGGTGTAGCCGAGCGCGGTGTCGGGGTCGCGCCGCATCGCCCGCGTGATCGAGGCGGCCAGCGCCGCGCTCGGCAGCAAGGAAGCGGCCGGCGTCGCCGCATGCAGCGGCACCAGGTCGCGGCGCGACTGCACGTCGAGCACGCCGAGCAGGGCCGGGTTGCGCACCGGCATCGGCGCGCGCGACAGGTGCCGGGCGCGCGGGCTGCGCGGCGCCTGCATCGGCGCGGCGCGCACGTAATAGCCCGAGCGCGGACGCGCTTCGATCAGGCCTTCGCGTTCGAGTTGCTGATAGGCCTCGACCGCGGTGGCCAGGCTGATGCGCTGGTCGCGGCCCAGCCTGCGCAACGACGGCAGCCGTTCGCCGGCGCGCAATACGCCGCGCTGGATCTGCCGGCGCATGCGGTCGGCAAGGCGTTCGTAGAGCAGATCCTGGGCCATGCGGGGACTCTCTCGGGACGGGACGGTTCGAGCGGGGACGGCCGCCGCGCTCGCGCGCCGGCGAAGCACGGTAGCGAGGATCTGTACCGGTCGAATCCGATTCTAACTGAATCTGTATCGGTCGGCCGCCCCGGCCTAGGCTGTCCTTCCCCCTCCCGTCGCCGCCATGAACGCCGTCACCCCGAGCGAGTCGCGTAGCGCCCTGATCCAGTTGCTGGTCGCCGAGTTGCTGATCGGTTCGGTCGGCGTGTTCGTGCACGAAAGCGGCCAGGACGCGATCACTGCAGTGCTGTTCCGCTGCCTGTTCGGCAGTGCCTTCCTGATCGCCTGGGGCGGCGCCCGCGGCCTGTTCCGCGGCCTGCTCGGCGAGCGCGCGCTGATCCGTTCGGCGATCGTCAGCGGCGTGCTGCTGGTGCTGAACTGGGTCGCGCTGTTCGCCGGCATGGCGCGTTCGTCGATCGGCGTGGCGACCATGGTCTACCACTTCTTCCCGTTCGTGGTCGTGGGCATGGCGGCGATGTTCTACGGCGAACGCACGCGCCGCGCCGACCTGGGCTGGACCGCGATCGCCTTCGTCGGGGTGCTGTGCTCGGCCGACCCGTTCAAGCTGTGGAACAGCGCCGGCAGCGGCTATCTGATCGGTGTCGGACTGACCTTCGTCGCCGCGGTCCTGTGCGGCGCCTCGCTGCTGCTGTCGCGGCGGATCAGCCGCGAGCGGCCGTTCGCGGTGGTGCTGATCCAATGCCTGGTCGGCGTCGTCATGCTGGCGCCGTTCGCCGACTACCCCGCGGTGTGGGTGCCGGGCGATCACTGGTTCTGGCTCGCCGGCCTCGGGCTGATCCACAGCGGCGTCTGCTACGTGCTGTTCTACACCTCGTACCCGCGCCTGCCGGTGGCGACGATCGCGGTACTGGCCTTCATCTACCCGGTGATCGCGCTGCTGCTCGACTATCTGGTCTACGGCCACAGCCTGGTGCCGGTGCAGAGCCTCGGGGTGGTGCTGATCGTGATCGGCACGCTCGGGGTGAACCTGAAATGGCAGTGGCGCCGGGCGCAGCCGGCGCGCGCCTGAACGAATCGAAGCTCATCGTTTTCTCGACCCGGGCCGCGCACGCAGCGCGGCTCAGTGGGTGCATCGCCCACTCGTCCGGCGCACGGAGGCGCCGGCGGGGAATTTGTCGGTGGGTCCGATGCCGATGCGTGCCTGTCGACCAGTCATGTCGCCGGCGCATACCGATCGGCCGGCGGTGCCGGCAAATACCCGATCGGCCGGCGGTGCCGGCCTCGCCGAATCAGTCGGATCGGGTCATTCGGCCAGAACGAGCCGCCAGGCGCCTTCGACATCGCCCTCGACCTGCGTCCACGGCACACGGTCACGGCCGCACAGGCGTTCCCAGCCTCGGGCCAGATCGTCGCGGATGTCGAACCAATGGCGTTCGCCGTGATGCAGGCGGGCACCGAGGCCGTAGGTGATCGCGAGTTCGCGGGTTTCGTGGGACAGCGCCGCCGCGGACGCGGCTGTCGGGGTCGGTTCGCACTCCTGGTCGGAGCGGGAGAAGGACAGCCGGTCGGCAGTGCGATGCGTCATAAGCTCAGTCCGTTGGCATTCCCCTTGCATCCGCACGATATCGGTTTTCGCCGCCTCGCGGGCACGGAAAAGTCGATAGCGCACAGACGAAACGCGAGCGCAGTCGCAAACGTGCGTACAGGATATTCAGACAAGCGCGCGGTGTTCAGCCAACGCGTAAAACGCGCCTGGAAAGCTGAACCATGAGTGCAGCGCGCCCTGAATGCGACGGCCGGACGACCGTGTGTCGTCGCCGCTTGGCACGGGCAAAAAGACGCCGCCCGCGGGGGGCGGCGTCGCAAGCGCAAACCGGCGCTTCAACCTTTGATGCAGACCACTTGGCGCAAGGTGTGTACCACCTCCACCAAGTCGGACTGCGCAGCCATCACCGCTTCGATCGGCTTGTAGGCCGCCGGCGACTCGTCGATGACCGCCGCGTCCTTGCGGCATTCCACGTGGGCCGTGGCCTCGCGGTGGTCTTTCAGGGTGATCTTCTGGCGGGCCTCGCTGCGGCTCATGACCCGGCCGGCTCCGTGGCTGCAGCTGTGGAAGCTGTCGGCCTCGCCCTTGCCGCGCACGATGAAACTGCGCGCGCCCATGCTGCCGGGGATGATGCCGAGCTCGCCCTCGCGGGCGCTGACCGCACCCTTGCGGGTCACCCACAGGTCTTCGCCGAAGTGCCGCTCGCGCTGCACGTAGTTGTGATGGCAGTTGACCGCGGTCTTTTCCAGCTGGAACTTCGGCAGCTGGATGCGCATCGCGTGCAACACCCGGTCCATCATCGCCTCGCGGTTGTGGCGGGCGTAATCCTGCGCCCACGACACCGCCTCGGTGTAATCGTCGAACAGGGGCTCGCCTTCCAGCAGGAAGGCCAAGTCCTTGTCCGGCAGATGGAAGCCGAGCACGCGGCGCTCCAGTTTCAGCCGCGCCAGTTCGATGAAGTAACTGCCGATCAGGTTGCCGGTGCCGCGCGACCCCGAGTGCAGCATGACCCACACCGCGCCCGCCTCGTCGAGGCAGATTTCGATGAAGTGGTTGCCGCCGCCGAGGGTGCCGATCTGTTTGTCGAGCTTGTCGGTGCGCAGCTTGCGGTGCTTGGCGTGGATGGCGTCGAGGCGTTGCGCCAGCCCGGACTTGGCCAGGCGCGTGGCATGGCTGTCGGGCAGGCGCCTGTGTTCGCCGCCGCGGCCATTGCCTATCGGCACGCAGTGCTCGATCGCCGAGCGCAGCTTGGCCAGGCTGTCGGGCAGATCCTTGGCCCGCAGCGTGGTGCGCACCGCGGCCATGCCGCAGCCGATGTCGACGCCCACCGCGGCCGGAATGATCGCGCCGCGGGTGGGCACGACCGAACCGACGGTGGCGCCCTTGCCGAGGTGCACGTCCGGCATCACCGCGACCCAAGGCCCGACGTGGGGCAGGGCGGCGATGTTGCGCAACTGTCGCCGCGCGCCCTCGTCGACCGGCACGCCGCGCACCCAGGCCTTGACCGGCACCGCGCCTTCATCGGCGTGCAGCAGTTCGTAGCTTGATGTAGTCATGTCAATGTTCCTGATGGCGACCGCCGGCACGGATCGGGCCGCGGTACTTGCCATGGCACCGTCGGGGCCGTGGCAGGGGCGCGTCGTATGCGTCCGGCTGGTCGTCGTTGTGGAGTCCGTATTCGAGTAATTCCGCATGGCCGAGCTGGCGCTTGCGCCGCGCGTAGAGGCCGGCGTTGCCGTACAGGCGTTCGCGCCGGCCGGCGCAGTCGCCGGCCGGTCGGCCGAGGACCGCGTCGTGGGCGAAGGCGCGAACCGTGCCGGGCGCACCGTGACGCGGCTGGGGTTGCCAGGACGCGGGCACGGGCGCCAACTCGATCGCATACCAGATGCCATCGATCCGGCGCAGTTGGGCGGTCGGCCCAAGTTTGCGCACCTCCGGTTCCAGCCCTAGCCGGCGATGCCGGACGTCCCGCGCACGCGCGCGCCGCCGCTCGACCCGCAAGCGGATCGCCGCTTCGTTGCGCATCAGGCAACCGCTGTCCGGGCACACGTACAGATCGTGCCAGGACTCGGCCAGAGGCTTGAAGCCGCCGTAACGGCTCAGGACCTGCAGCTCGCCGTAGATCCGATGCACCTGCATCGCCACGAAATCCTCGAGATGTTGGTGAAGGTGTTGCTGCACGGTGTTGCGCCGGTCGACCTGCCTGCACAGTTCCGAATAGACGAAATCCCAGCGCCGTCCAAGCTGCCGTTCCAGGTGGCGTTGCAGCGGTTTCAGGTTTTCGTTGAGCCACTTCGGGTCGTGGCGATGACGGAACTTGAGGCTTTCGCGTTGGCGCTCGTCTTTAGGGTCGCGTGGCGGACGCGAAGCGTGGAAGCCTCCACGCCGCGGCCGTTCGACGATCACTTTGTACATATCGTGTCGCATGAATATTTTCGTCCGATAGTCGATCGCGCCTTCCGGCACGATCGGGTGGCCGCTCCGGTGGAGCGGCGTTCGCGTTTCCTGCAGGCCTACGCGCTATCGGAACCCGGACGGAATGGCCGTCCGGCTCTGCGCTCAGCCTTTGCCCTTGAGGCTTACCAACTGCGTCATGACACCCTCCAGACCGCCGAACACGGTCAGCTTGTCGATCTTCTCGGTGATCTTTTCCAAAGCCTCAAGCTCCTTCAGGCGCATCAGCACCGGGCTGTCCTCGATCAACTTCGCGGTGTTGAGCAGGCTGCGCGTGGCGTTGGCCTCCTCGCGGCGGCGGATCACGTTGGCTTGCGCGGTCTTTTCCGCCTGCACCACGCCGTTGAGGATCTCCTTCATCTCGCCCGGCAGGATCACGTCCTTGACGCCGACCCCGAGCACCTCGACGCCGATGCCGGCGACCTGGCCGCGCACGTAGGCGAAGATGTCGGCGTCGAGCGAAGCCTTGTCGCCGAGCAACTCGTCGAGGGTCTTCGACGAGACCGCCTTGCGCAGGCCGTATTGCAGCTCGCGATAGACGTGCTCGGCGTGCTTGGCGACCCGGGTGCGCGCGGCGACCGGGTCGGTCACGCGCACGCTCGCCGCCAAGTTCACGCGCAGCGAAACCTTGTCGCGGGTCAGCAACTCCTGACCCGACACTTCCATCGCCTGCATGCGCAGCTCGACCACCTCGACGCTGACGTTCTTGCGGAAGTTCCAGAACGCGTACGCGCCCGGCTCGAGACGGCGCACGAACTTGCCGTCGACGAACAGCAGGCCGGCCGACTCGGTCGGCACCGCGCCCGCGACCGCGATGCGGTCGAGGTAAGCGAGCTGACGCAAGCGGTTGGCGACGTCCGGTTCGATCGCCAGGCCGTCGGCGAGGGCGATGCTGCGTACCTCGATCTCGGCCAGGCCCTTCCAGTACAGCTGGCGGGTGCCCGGTGCGAGGACTTCGTCGATCCGGCCGTTGCGCAGCACCAGGCCGATCTCCTGCATGCCGAGGTTGGCGAGCACGAAGTGTTCGTCCAGGTGCGCCCCCAGCCCGGCGATCAGCGCATCGGCGTCGCGTCCGTTGTACTGGGCGTCGACGATCGAGTGCAGCGTCACCTCGCGCTGGCGCTTCCAGTTGCCGAGCCGGTGCACGCCGGGGCCGAGCACGCGCTCGATCCGGCGGTTGCGGTATACCAGGGCGCGCTCGGCATCGCCGACCACGACCTTCTTCATCCAGAACATGGTGTTCTCCTTGTGGTTCCGGTGGTCCGATCCGTGGTGGTGGCCGTTGCGACCGAATCGGTCGTCGCAAGGGCGCGGTGATCCGCCGGACGCGGGGGCCCCGGCGAAAGGAATAGGTAGGAAACGCCCCTGGCGTCGCCATCGCGAAACCCGCGCGCTGCCGGCGGGAGGCGATGCCGCCCGCCGCCGCGACGTTCCCTGTCGCGACGGCGGCGCCGCACCGTTGCGCGCCACGAGGGCGCGGGCCCGGCGATGGAGCCGCTGCGTCGTTCCGTCGCGCGCCGCGCGAACGCGGCGTCTGCCGAAACGCCGCACGGGGCGTTTCCCGAGTCGGAACTTTCGTTCCTGATTAACCGCCGGGAAGGCAGTTGGGATAGCGGGAATCGAACCCGCGACAGACAGCATCGAAAGCTGTTGCTCTAACCGACTGAGCTATATCCAAAGACTGACGGGTCGGAATCGAACCGACGACCTGCGCACAAAGTCGCCGCTCTAACCGCTGAGCTACCGTCAGTTGAGAAACATCCATCCACACACGTCGGCATACGCCACGGCAGCGCCGCGCGCACCGGACGGGCTGCGAACCCGCACCGCGGTCATGCGTTTCTTCGGATGCTTCGTATCGCCGACTGTCGCCAATCGGCAATGGGTGGGGGCGCAAGCGCCCATGCATTGCGGATCCATACCGGCCGCCCGTGCCGAAGCATCGGGGCACAGCGCCGTTGCCGGCGCCTCGACGGCTCATCCCCTTTCCTCTCGGATGCTTCGGGGCGTATGGACTCGCGTGATTCGGTGCGGATTTTCCCTTTGCGGACGCTGAAAAAGAAACGCCCCCGGTGGTGAACCGAGGGCGTTCGCGTTCCTCGGGAGATCGGGGCGACCGATCTCCCTGGCGTGGGAGTCAGTCCGGCGTGGGCAGAACGTCGAGGCGACCGCGCTTCATCGACGCGCGATCGAACAGGCCGTGGCACGAGGGCCGCGGTGCGTTCTGTTTGGCGATGTCGAGTGTGAAATGCACGGAAGGAGGTCGGTCGAATGCGTCGCTAGGACGAAGGCCGCGAACGATACGCCCGCGAAAAAACAGATGCAAGACCGTTCGTCGCCGCGCGAGCGGCACAGGCGAGCGAAGGCAACGGTTCTGTTTCGGAGACGATGGCTCGTCCGTCGATTCGTTCCGATGAGAGGGTTTGCGCTGGTCGAGAAGGCGATCTGAATGCGTGGGCCCTCACCCCGACCTCTCCCGCGCGCGGGAGAGGAGCCGATAGCTTCGTCGCGGCGGTGGGCTCTTCGCTACTCGCTAGCGATCCGCGCGATCAGTGCCTGGCTGTCGATCACTTCGGCGAACTCGGCGCGCAGGGTGGCCAGGTGTGCGCGGCTGATGGTTTCGGCCATGATCGTGCCGCCGTCGGCATCGACGAGGTCGAAGCAGAAACAGGCGTCGGCGACGACGAGGGTGCGGTAGCCCAGGTTGCTTGCGACCCGCGCGGTGGTCGATACGCACATGTCGGTGCTGACGCCGAACAGGGCGACGGTGTCGACGCCGAGCCGGCGCAGGCGCAGGTCGAGGTCGGTGCCGATGAAGGCGGCGTTGACCGACTTGGCGACGACGGCTTCGCCCGGCCGCGGCTCGAAGCCCGGGCGGAAGGCGTTGCCGGGATGCGAGGGATGCAGGGTGGAGCCGGCATGGACCGAATCGTGGCGGACATGGATCAGCGGCCATCCGCGTGCGCGCCACGCCGTGAGCAGGCGCTGGCCGTTGGCTTCCATGGCAGGGTTGTTGCGTGGCCCCCAGGGCGGGTAGTCGAAGCCCTGTTGCACGTCGATCGGGATCAGGGCGATGCGGTTCGGTTCGGTCATGGGTGAGGCGGTTCCTGGGGAGAGGTCGGTTCTGCGGGCTGGCGCGGGCCGCCGTAGGCGCGTTGGACGAGGGCGATGCGCTGCTCGAAGCGCTGGTACCAGCGGCGGCGGCCGAGGTCGCGGGCGACCGTGTGTTCGGCGTGTTCGCGCCAGGCGCGGATCGACCGTTCGCTGTCGAAGTAGGCCACCGTGATGCCGAAGCCGTCGGCGCCGCGGGCGGATTCGAAGCCGAGGAAGCCCGGTTGGTCGCGCACCAGTTCGGCCATGCGCGCAGCGGTGCGGTCGTAGCCTTCGGCGTCCGCATCGCTGCGTTGCGAGGAAAAGATCACCGCGTAATAGGGCGGGGCGGGCAGGTCGGCGAAGCTGGAGGCGGCCAAGGCGGCGGTTCCGGGCGGGGGCGAGGCGATGGCTTATCGTGGGCATTCGCCTGCGCCGGTCTCAACCCGGCAAAATGCCGGTCAGGCCGGCGCCCGCGCTCCCGGCGGATGGATGCCCTCGCGATGAAGACGCTCGACGAAACCGACCGCAAGCTGATCGCGCTGCTGCAGGACAACGCGCGTTCGTCGACGGTCGCGCTGGCCAAGGCGGTGGGCCTGTCGCGCAGCACCGTGCAGGAGCGCCTGCAACGGCTGGAGGCCGCCGGCGTCATCGCCCAGTACACGGTGCGCCTGGGCAGCGGCGGCGATCCTTTGCGGGCCTGGCTGCTGCTGCGTTATGGCGAGGGTTTCAGTTGCGACGACGTGGTGCCGCCGCTGGCGGAGTTGCCGCAGGTGCGCCTGATCCACAGCGTCGCCGGCGAGATCGACCTGATGGTGTTGGTGGAGACCGGTTCGCCGAGCGAGCTGGCCGACCTGCGCGAGCGCGTCGCCGCGCTCAAGGGCGTCGACGACGTCACCACGGTGCCGGTGTTGCGCACCGCCCTGGATCGCTCGTGATCGCGCACGGCGCCGGCTAGGCGCGGGGTAAGCGACGACGCACGGCGCCGGCCGCGGCTCGAGCCGCTCCTGCACGGGCAGGGTTCATTCCGATTCGACCTCGGCCAGCTTCATCACCCAGGCCGGCGTCCGCGGTTCGCCGGCGAAGAAGCCCGGCGGGCGCTGCTCGCCGATCGCCCAGCGGTGCAGCCAACTCGGCCCGACCGGCCCGAAATAGGCGTCGGCGCGTTGATAGGCCGGGTCGCGCATGGCCTCGTCGAGGCCGACGAAGCGGTAGCCCCGCTTGCGCATCATCGCGACCAGTTCGCCGTAGCTGTCGGCGTTGAGCAGGTTGGCGTGGATCAGCCAGATCTGCGGCAGGGCGTAACCGAGCAGGGCGGTCGACTGGCGTTCGTAGTAGTCGAGTTTGCGGCCCATGTGCTCGACGTAGTCGCGACGCAGTTTCGCCTTCAGCCTGCGCGCCTCGCGCCGCGAGATGGCCGGCGCTTCGCCGGCGCGCAGATAGGCGGTGGCCCAGATCCAGTCGGTGTTGTCGGCGGTGACCGGAGCGATGCGATAGCCGTGTTCGGCGAGGAAACGTTGCAGGTCGGCCTTGTCCTGCGCGCTGCGGCCGGCGCGCAGATACGGGTGGCGGAACCAGCGCGGCGGTTCGCGGCCGGCGCGTTCCAGCACAGGGCGCAGCTGGCGTTCGCCGCGCAGGATGTCGGCCTGATAGGCCGCCAGACCGACTTCGTGCAGGTCGAGATGGCCGTGGCCATGGTTGCCGAGCTCGGCGCCGGCATCGAGCCAGTCGCGCAGCATCGCCAGGCGTTCGGGCCGGACCCGGCCCTCGTGTTCGAGCTTGCCCTCGTTGACGAAGCCGGTCGCCGGGACGCCGGCGCGCCCGATCGCCGCGACCAGGCGCCGGTGGCCGTCGATCACTTCGGCATCCGGCACCGCCGGCAACTGCACCCAGGGCAGATCGTCGACGGTCATGACGATGCGGCGGTCGGGCGCGGGCTGGCCGGAGGCCTCGGCCGCGGCGGCGGGCGATGGCGATGCGCCGGCAACGGCGGGCAGGCCGGCGACTAGCAGGCAGGCAACGATCAGATGCAGCGATTTGAGCGGACGCATGCGGGGCTCCGGGGCGGACGCAGCGATCATCGCCGCGTCCGCACCCGCAAGGAACCGCCTTTGGGCCTAAGCCGGCGCCAGCCGGCCAGCGACTTCGGTCAATCGAGCTTGCGCGAAATGAAGTAGTAGGCCAGATTGCCCAGCCCGCAGGCGCCGAGCAGCACCGCGACCATGCCCGGGGTGGCCTCGCGCCAGCCGGCGGCTTCGATGATGCCGAAGGCGAAGGCCAGCAGGACCATGACGATGCCCCAGCGCAAGGCGCCGTGGCGGCGGCGGATGTCTTCGTCGCGGGCCATCGAGCGCAGCAGCTCTTCGGCGCCGCCGGTCGACAGCAGTTTGTTGCGGAAGCGCGCTTCGACGACGATCTTGATCGCGAAGACGATGCTGATGAACAGGGTAATCGGGATCAACAGTTCGAATTGCATGGGGGCGGTCTCCTCGGGTTCGGGTCACGAGGTAATGGATACGGGTACCTGGCGATCGGTTGCAGGCCGGGCGGCGGGTCGTCCGGGAAGCCGGAGGCGGTGCCCGGAGCGGTCGGGCGGCCGGTCGAAAGTTGACCCTTGTCATATCGCGATGGCTATCCTGATCACTGCAACCGATTGCGCCCCGACTGCATCTTGAGTGCGATGACCGGCCTCCCCATCAACGACGACCGCAGCCTGGTCGCTGCCGTCCTGGCCCAGGCGCCGGGCGCCTTCGAGCGCCTGGTGCGGGACTATCAGGGGCTGTGCTGGCACATCATCCAGCGCATGGTGCGGCACCCGGACGACACCCGCGAGCTGTGCCAGGAGGCGTTCCTGCGCGTGCACCAGTGCCTGCACCAATACCGCCACGAGAGTCCGCTGAAGTCGTGGATCGGCCAGGTCGCCTACTCGGTCGCCAAGCGCCATCTCGAACGCAAGCGCATCCCGATCCTGGAGGTCGCCGACGACGAGGACGCCCTGTCGCCGCTGGACCTGGTCAGCGACGGCTTCGACCTGGAGGCGGCCTGCGCCGACGAGGAAATCGCCGCCGGGCTGCACGCCGAGATCGAGGCGCTGCCGCCGCTGCAACGCACCTTGTTGACCCTGTATCACCTCGAAGAAGTACCCATCGGCGAAATCGCCGGTATCACCGGCCTGGCCGAGGGTACGATCAAGAGTCATCTGTTCCGGACTCGCGCCCGCCTGCGCCAGCGCCTCGAAGCCCGGTTGGGAGAATTCGCATGAACCGCAACGGCATTCCATCCGATCGCGAACCGCATTTCGACGACGAACGCATCGCGCGCGAGTGGCGGCTGCAGGAGCGCGCGCTGCAGGAAGAGCGCGCCGGCATGCCGATGAGCGCCGGCGACCCGCGCCTGGCCCAATACCGCCTGCTCAGCCGGGCGCTGCGTGCGCCGGTGATGGAGCCGATTCCGTACGGTTTCGCCGCGCAGGTCGCGCGCCGGGCGGAGTCCGCGGCGAACGCGGGCGATCGCCTCGAACGCCTGCTGCAAGGCGGCTTGCTGGGCCTGCTGCTGGTAGTCGGCATCGGCATGATGACGGCGACCAGCGCGAACTGGTTGCCGGCGTTGCAGGCGCCGTTGCAGGCGCTGCCGCAGGGCAGCCTGTCCTGGGGGCTGGTGGTGGCGGCCTGCTGCGCGCTGACCTGGGGCTGGGACGGCGCGCTGCGCGGTCTGGGCCTGGACGGCGCCGCGCAAGGGCGCGCCGCCTAAACCGGCGTTCGCGCGACGCCGCGTCCGCACAAGCAAGCCCGCGCGTTCGCGCAGGGCGACGCCGCATGAGCGATGCCGCGCGTTCGCGCAGGCGGGCCGCCGCAGCACGACCGCGACGCCGCGACTGCTGCATGCGGACCGAGGTCCGCGACGATGCGTGGGCGCCGCCGATCTGTGACGCAGTCGCGGCTCCGGTAGGTCGCTCGAGTGCGCAGCGGACGAAGGCGATGCACCTGCGGCCGTCCCCGCAGGCATCGAACCGCGTTCGAACGCCGCGCAGGCGTGCGGTCGCGCACGCATCTTTCGTGACGCCCGCGGCCTGGCCGCCTCGCGCGCGCAACGGCATCCGACCGGCAGTGCGGACATCGGCGACGGCGACAAGCGTGCGATACGTCGACGAAAACCGGCACGGAAGTCGCGTATCGCGACGGGGTGCGCAGTTCATCGCGCTCAGCAGCGGGCGCGTGTCACCCAAGTAACAGCCATCGCCAGACCCCCTAACCAGACTCGCTCTCAGGTGCTCGACACAGGAGAAGCGAGAGATGGAACGTCCCAAGACTGAGCGCGACGACCTGAAGGTCGCCGACGAAATGTTCGCCAACGCCTGGCGGCTGTGTCTGCCCGAACTGGAGGCGCGTGCGCGCCGCTTCGCCGACGGCCAGCGCGATCAGGCCGAGGAACTGCTGGCCAATACCGCGATCAAGGCCCTGCTGTTCATGCGTCGCGCGCCGCAGACGGTGACCGATCCCTGCGGCTTCCTGTTCGTGGTGCTGCGACACGTATTTCTCGACAGCGTGCGCCGGCGCAGCCGCGACCGGGAGATGTTCGATCGCAACCGCGAGATCGACAGCGAGGCCAGCGGCTTCGCCCACGAGGGTCTGTCGGCTCTGCAGAAGCTCGAACTCGACCAGCAGCTCGACCGGGTGGTCGCCGCGGTCTCGCGCCTGAGCCGCGAACAGCGTCGCCTGTTCGCCTACCGCTTCATCGACGATCTGCCGTACCCGGTGATCGCGCAGAAATTCCAGATCAACCAACCGCTCGCGCGCAAGCGCGTGGAGCTGCTGCGCAACCGGATCAAGACCGCGATGGGGCGCGACTGAGCGCGCGGACGGGCGAGGCCGGGCGCGCGGTTCGCGAGCGCAGCGTTCGATTCTCGTTTCACAACGGCACTGGCCGCGCGTTCCTCCCAATCAGACTCACGACGAATAACGGAATGCACAGCGCGATCCCGGCGCCGGTCATGCCGACCCCTTCAAACCGCATCATTCAAGGACAGGCTCATGGCCGACGAGACCTCCGTCAATTCGCAGATCACCGACGCTGTCACCCAGACCAACGTCAAGGTGGTCGCCGAAGCGCCCGCGCAAGCGATCGCATCCCTGTATCAGGTGTCCAGCCATTCGGCCGGCCTGTCGCTGCAGAACGCCGTACACAGCCAGCAGGTGCTCAACCAGATCTCGAGCGCGGTGGTGTCCAAGGCGGTCGCCCTGATCATGGCGATCGGGGAGAAACCATGACGCCGCTTGCGCTTGCGCTTGCGCTCGTGCTGGCGCCGGCGAGGCGAGGGCATGAATCCGACCGCGATTGCGCGCCTCGTCGCGGGAGCGCCGGGCGATGAAGCCAAAGCCCGGCAAGCACAACGCGTCGGGCAAGCGATCGGCTCGCGGCGCGAACGCTGCGCCAACACCGTCGGCGGCGAACGCATCGTCCGCGCCGACACCCTCCACCGCCACCGTCGGCCTTGAGTCGCCGGTCGCGGCATCCGCTGTCACGCCGCCTATAGCGATACCCGCCGCCATGACCATCAACGCCACCCCACCGCCCGCACCGATCGACCCGCCCGCCGTCGATGCCGCCGCCGCAGCCAGCGCGACCGCGGCGACGCCGGTACCGGCGGTTCCCGCGCCGGTCGCCGCGACGCCCGCACCAGCCGTGACCGCACCTGCCGTGACCGCACCCGCCGTAACCGCACCCACCGCGCCGGCGGCCGCTGCGACACCGTCCGCGTCCGAGCCGGCGATGACGCCGACACCGACTGCGGCCGTGCCGGGCGATGTGCCGGCGGCAACTGCACCGGCCGCCGTTGCGCCCGCAACGACGCCGACCGACGCGAGCGCCAGCGCCAGCGCGACTCCGGCGGCCTCTGCTGCGCCGACCGCAGCGGCCGATTCGAGTGCGTCGGCAGCGGCGGCAACTCCCGCTACTGCCGCCGATGCGCCATCGACACCGGCTCC
>NZ_JBPKJP010000024.1:0-44702 GCF_051217035.1 Lysobacter sp. 1R34A | reverse complement strand
GTGCCGATCGACGGCAGCCCCGGCCTGCGCCTGAGCGCGGCGCCGACCGTGCAGGCCGCACCGCGGCCGCAGCCGCCGCGCGTCGCCGGCGACCTGCGCATCGCCGCCTTCAACCTGGAGAACCTGTTCAACGGCGACGGCCGCGGCGCAGGTTTTCCGACCCCGCGCGGCGCACGCACGCCGGCCGAGTACCAGGCGCAACTGGCCAAGCTCGTCGCCACGATCCAGGGCCTCGACCCCGACATCGCCGCCTTGATGGAGCTCGAGAACGACGGCTACGGCCCCGAGTCGACCCTGGCCGAACTGGTCGCCGCGCTCGACCGCGCCGACGCCGCCCATGGCGGCGCCCAGGACTGGCGCTACGCCGCACCGTGCAGGCAACCCTGCGCCGCGCAACAGCGCGGGCCGGGCGACGATGCGATCCGGGTCGGCTTCGTCTATCGCGGCTCGCGGGTGGCCGCGCGCGGCCTCGCCGCGACCCTCGAACAAGGGCCGTTCGGCTCGCTCGCACGCGTGCCGATGGCGCAGGCCTTCGCCGCGATCGGGCGCGACCGCGCCTCCGGACCGGTGTTCGTGGTGGTCGCCAACCACTTCAAGTCGAAGGGCTGCGGCAAGAACGCCGCCGGCGCCGACCGCGACCAGGGCGACGGCGCCTCGTGCTGGAACGCCTCGCGCAGCGAATCGGCGCGGCGCCTCGACGCCTGGCTCAAGACCGACCCGACCGCGAGCGGCAGCGCGCTGAGCATGATCGTCGGCGACCTCAACGCGTATGCGCAGGAGCAACCGCTGCGCGAGTTGTATGCGGCCGGCTGGCAGGACGCATTCGCGGTGGCGCGGGTCGAGGCACCGTACAGCTATGTCTATCAGGGCGAACGCGGCCGCCTCGATCACGCGCTGCTGTCGCCGGCCCTGGCCGCGCGCCTGCGCGGCGCCGCCGAATGGCACAGCAACGCCGACGAACCCGAGAGCGCCGGCTATCGCGCCGGCAGCGGCACCGGCGACGCCGGCCCGTGGCGCAGCTCCGATCACGACCCTTTGCTGCTCGGCTTCGAGCTGATGCCGCGCTGAGCGCGCACCGTTGAGCCGGCGACACCGCGCAGGCGAAGCCGCACACATGGCCGTAACACCCCGCTCACGGCGGGCCGTATCATGAGCGCATGAGCATTCCCGCCTTTCCCAGCGACGCCTCCGCGACGCTGACCCTGCCGGGTCCGGCCGGGGCGATCGAGATGATCGTCGAGGCCGCCGAGACTTCGCCGCGGCCGGTCGTGGCGATCGTCTGCCATCCGCTGCCGACCGAAGGCGGCACCATGCACAACAAGGTCGTGACCATGGCCGCGCGCGCCCTGCGCGAGTCCGGCGCGGCCACGGTGCGTTTCAACTTCCGCGGCGTCGGCGGTTCCGAAGGCGAGTTCGACGAGGGCGAAGGCGAATGCGAGGACCTGCGCGCGGTCGCCGCCTGGGTGCGCGCGACCCGTCCGGACGCGCAGCTGTGGCTGGCCGGTTTCAGTTTCGGCGCCTACGTTTCGCTGCGCATGGCCGACGAACTGCAGCCCAAGCTGCTGATCTCGATCGCGCCGCCGGCCGGCCGCTGGGACTTCGACCGCATCGCCCCGCCGAGCGGTTATCCCTGGCTGGTGATCCAGGGCGAAGCCGACGAAATCGTCGATCCCAACGCGGTCTACGCCTGGATCGAAAGCCTGCGCCAGCCGCCCGAACTGGTGCGCATGCCCGACACCGGCCACTTCTTCCACCGCCGCCTGATCGACCTGCGCGGTGCGATCAAGCACGGCGTGCGCGCCCACCTGCCGCCGGAAATCGCCCCGGACCCGTCCTGAGAACCATGTCGATGCTGCCACTAGCCCTCAACGCCGGGCGGCCCGGCTGCGCCTCGCGCTTGCGCGCGGCGCCGCGCCGCGACCGGCGGACGCGACGCTCGCGATGACCGGCAAGACCCCTTCCCAGGCCTATGCCGAAGGCGTCGCGCGCGGCGACTGGAGCGAGGACCCGGCGCAGCGCCCGGCCCTGCGCGAACTCGACCGCATCCATGCCGGCGTGCTCGACCCGCCGTCGCAAGGCCTGTTCGATCGCCTGCGCGGCAAGCCGCGCGAAGGCGTGCGCGGGCTGTACCTGTGGGGCGGCGTCGGCCGCGGCAAGACCTTCCTGATCGACCTGTTCTACGAGCAGTTGCCGATCCGCGAGAAGCGCCGCACCCATTTCCACCGCTTCATGCGCGAGGTCCACGCGCAGTTGCGCGCCCACGCCGGCGAGAGCGACCCGCTGGCGAAGATCGCCCGGCAGTGGCGTTCGGAGCTGCGGGTGCTGGTGCTGGACGAGTTCTTCGTCATCGACATCGGCGATGCGATGCTGCTCGGGCGCCTGCTCGACCGGCTGTTCGCCGAGGGCGTGACCCTGGTGACGACCTCCAACACCGCGCCGCCGAACCTGTACGCCGACGGCCTGCAACGCGAGCGTTTCAAGCCCGCGATCGAACTGATCGAGCGCCACTGCGAGGTGCTGCTGCTCGACAGCCAGCAGGACTACCGCCTGCGCGCGCTGACCCGCTCGCCGGTGTACCGCGCCCCGCTCGACGCCGAATCCGACGCCTGGCTGGGCGGCCGCTGGAAGGAACTGACCGCGGCCTGCATCGCCGAGGCCGGCCCACTGCGCATCGACGGCCGCGACATCCCGGTGCGCGCGCTGGCCGATGGCCACGCCTGGTTCGACTTCGCCGCCCTGTGCGAAGGCCCGCGCGCGGCCGGCGACTATATCGAGATCGCGACCGAATGCCACACCGTGCTGGTCGGCGGCATCCCGCTGTTCGACGGCCGCAACGACGACCCGGCGCGGCGTTTCATCAACCTGATCGACGAGTTCTACGACCGCCACGTCAACCTGGTCTGCACCGCGGCCGACGCGCCGACCGGACTGTATCGCGGCCATCGCCTCGGCGGCGCCTTCGAGCGCACCGCCTCGCGCCTGATCGAAATGCAGTCGGCCGAGTACCTGGCGCTCGAACACCGGGGCTGAGCCGGCGGCGTTACCGCGGCGGCACCGGCGCCGGCACATTGCCGTCGCCGCTACGGCTGCGCAAAATCGCACGCGCGGGCCGCCGGCAACCGCACGGCGACTGAACCGCATTGCGACATCGCGACGACGGCGCCGGATGGCGTCACAGATTCGCGCCGCGCTTCGCGCAAACCGTCGCTGCGATGCCGCAGGAACCCGTTCGAGCCGTATTTTCCAGCGGTTTTCGCCGAAAGCGACGAGCGGCGCGAAACATCGCGGCGCGCGCAAAACCCCTCATTCGCAAGGGATTTTGTCGCATCCGCGCCGGCCGTCCGGGGCGCACGCACGAAAAACAGCCGCTATTCGCGTCGAAAACTCTTGGCGGCGCGTCGGGCTTGCCCTACATTCCGCCTTGCCGAGGGGTTATCCAGGCAACCCATCCATTCAACGAGTGCTACCGGAAAAAACTATGGCTACGAAAAAAACCGCTGCAAAGAAGAAGGCCGCTCCGAAGGCCGCTGCGAAGTCCGCCGCCAAGACGGCCGCTCCGAAGCCGATCAAGGAAGTGCTGAGCAAGTCGGGCCTGGTCGCGCACCTGGCTGAAGTCACCGGTGTCGTCGCCAAGGACATCCGCGCCGTGCTCGGCGCGCTCGAAGGCGCGGTCCACGCGTCGGTCAACAAGAAGGGCGCGGGCGCTTTCACCCTGCCGGGCCTGCTGAAGATCACCGCCGTCAGCGTGCCGGCCAAGCCGAAGCGCAAGGGCATCAACCCGTTCACCAAGGAAGAGCAGTGGTTCGCCGCCAAGCCGGCCACGGTGAAGGTCAAGGTCCGTCCGCTGAAGAAGCTGAAGGACGCTGCGGCCTGATGCCGCCGGATGCGGCGTGCCCTAGGCCGCCGCATCGCGTACTGCCAACGCCGCCTCCGGGCGGCGTTTTTCATGGGCACCGCCGCGTGTCCGGGCGAACGCCGGACCGCCCCGGCAGACTTCGCCGACCGATCCGCCGCGCGGCGCCCGCCTCAGGCTGAATGCGACAGCTTGCAGCGCACGGGGCTCCGCGCAACGCAGTGCCGGACACGGTCGCGCATGGCATAGTGCGCGCAATCGCAATGGAGCCTTGTCGTGGACCCGATCAGCCTGGAAGAGCTGGCCTTGCTTAATGTGCTACAGCGCATCGACCAAGGTCATCCGCCCGAAAACCATTCCGGCGCGCTGCGCGATCGGCTGGTCGAATCCGGCTTGGCCGAGATCGGCGAAGGCGACGAAGTTCACCTCACCGATGCCGGCATCGAGCGCTGCAAATCGCTGCGCCACCGCGTCGCCGCCGACGCCGAAGCGGCATTGGTGCTGAAGGAGCGAGAAGAGGCGGCGGCGCAGGACGTCGAGACCACGGCCGAGGCGAAGTAGGCCCGGCGCTCGTTCGCCCCGCGCGCGAGGACTTTACCCTTCCTGCTGTTTCGCGGCCGGCGCCGGCCCGCCGCGGCGTGGGCGCTTGCATCGACCGCGCCGGTCCCGATATCGGCATGGACGCCGATCACGCCCGGGTGACGCATGACCCCGTTCGACCTGCATATCGCCCGATGGACCCTGGTCCCCGACGGCGCCCCGATCCACACCCACAGCAGCGACCTGTTGCCGGTGCGCTATCGCGACACGCCGGCGATGCTGAAGATCCCGCGCGAACCAGAGGAGCGCTACGGCGCGGCGATGATGCGCTGGTGGGACGGCGACGGCGCCGCCCGCGTGCTCGCCTGGGACGACGATGCGCTGCTGATCGAACGCGCCTGCGGGCCGCGCTCGCTCAAGCAGATGGCCCGCCACGGCGACGACGACGAGGCCACCCGCATCCTGTGCACGACCGCCGCGCGCCTGCACGCCCCGCGCGCGACCCCGTCCCCGCCGAACCTGCTCGGCCTGCAGCCGTGGTTCGCCGAACTGGCACCGTATGCGAACAGCCACGGCGGCCCGTTCGCGCTGGCCTGGGACAACGCCTGCGCGCTGTTGGCCGAACCGCGCGAGGTCGTGCCGCTGCACGGCGACCTGCATCACGAGAACGTGCTCGACGCTGGCGAACGCGGCTGGATCGCGATCGACCCCAAGCGCCTGATCGGCGAACGCGGTTTCGATTTCGCCTGTCTGTTCACCGATCCCGACGAAGCCACCGCCCTGGTGCCGGGCCGGCTCGCGCGCCGCGCCGACCTGGTCGCGCAGACCGCCGGGCTGGAGCGGCGCCGCCTGCTGCAGTGGATCGTCGCCTTCACCGGCCTGTCCGCAGCCTGGTATCTGATGGACGGGGAATCGCCGGACAAAGAGATCGCGGTGATCGAACTGGCGAACGCGGAGTTGCTGCGGGGCTGAGGTCGCTGCGGCCGGCGGGCAGGGCGACCGCACCGGCGCCAGCCACCGCGATCAGCTCGGCTGACCGGCAAACACCGGCTTCCTCAGCGCTCCACCCCGTCCCAGCCGCCGCCGAGCGCCTTGTACAGATTGACCTCGGCGGTCAGCGCGTCGCCCTGCAGTTGCGCGACCGTCAGCTCGGCGTTGAACAGGTTGCGTTGCGCGTCCAACTCTTCCAGGTACGAGGCGTAGCCTTCGTTGTAGCGGTTGTGGGCGATGCGCAGCGCTTCGTCGAGAGCGATGCGCTGTTGCTCGGCCTGATCGCGCTGTTCGTGCAAGCGACGGATCGCGGCCAAGGCGTCCTCGACTTCGGCGAACGCCGTCAGCACGGTCTTGCGGTAACCGAGCACGGCCTGATCGCGGCGCGCAGCGCCGGCCTGCACTTGCGCGCGCAAACGCCCGCCGTTGAACAGCGGCGCCAGCACGCTGCCGCCGACGCTCCACAGCCGGATCGGGTCGCCATGCAGCAGGCTCGATTCCAGGCTGCCGAGCGTGCCGGTCAGGCGCAACGAGGGCAGCAGCTGCGCACGCGCGGCCGCGAGACTGGCGTCGGCCGCGGCGATCTGCGCCTCGCCCTGGGCGATGTCGGGACGGCGGCGCAGCAGTTGCGAGGGCACGCCCGCCGACGGCAACGGCGGCGCGACGATCTCGCTCAGCGCGCGGCCGCGCGGCACCGCGTCGGGCGCGCGGCCGAGCAGCACCGACAAGGCGTCCTCCTGGCGCCGGATCGCCAGTTGCAGCTGCGGCACGACCTGGGCGGTGGCGCGGTATTCGGCCTCGGCCTGGCTCAGTTCCAGGCGCGAGCTGTAGCCGGTGTCGAATCGGCGTTGGGCGACCTTGCGCGCGCCGGCGCGCGAGGCCAGGGTGCGCTGCGCGATATCGAGCCGCGCATCGCTCGCACGCAGCCCCAGATAGGCCGAGGCGACCGCCGCGGCGACACTGAGCCGCACGCTGTCGGCAGCGGTCTCGCTGGCGAGCAGGTTGGCGCGGGCGGCGTCGGTCAGCGCGTCCAGCCGGCCCCACAGATCGACCTCATACGCCGCCTGGAACTGCGGCTGGGTCACGCTGGAGAGGTTGGCGCGGCCGGTCGCGGCGCCGACGCTGCGCGCGCGTTGCGCGCTCACCGTGGCGTCCAGAGTCGGCCAGCGCAGCGCGCCTTGCGCGTCGAGCAGGGCACGCGCTTCGGCCACGCGCGCGGCGGCCAGGCGCAGGTCGGTGTTGTCGGCGAGCGCGCGTTCGACCAGTTCGGCGAGCACCGGGTCGTTGTAGCCGCGCCACCAGTCGCGTTGCACGGCGAGGCCGGCGCCCGGCGCATCGCGCCAGCCCGGCGGCGGCTCGGCGAAGCTCGGCGGCGGCGGGACGCTGACGCAAGCGGCGAGCGTGCAGATCGCCAAGGCGATCGCGCCGATGCGCCGGATGACGAGGGCCCCGCTCATCGTGCCGCGTCCCTGTCGCTGTTGTCGTCGCCCTGCGACTCGGCCGCGGCAGGCCGCGGCTGCGGACGATCGTGTGCGCCGCGCACCGACTCCGCCACCGCCCGCTCCGCCACCACCGGCTCCGCTACCGCCGGCACCGTCGCATCGCGCGCCGCGCTCGCCGCCGCGGCCTGTTCGGCGCGGCGCACCGCGGCTTCGTCGACCTCGCTCGCGGTATCGACCGTGGCCTCGACCGACATGCCGGGACGCAGGCGAGCCGCCATCGGCTGCTCCGGATCGATCGCGATGCGCACCGGCAGCCGCTGCGCGACCTTGGTGAAGTTGCCGGTGGCGTTGTCGGTCTTGAGCACGCTGAATTCCGAACCGGTCGCGGGCGACAGGCGCTCGACCCGGCCGCGCAGCACCGCACCGTCGAGCGCATCGACGCGGAAGCTCGCGGCCTGGCCGGCGCGGATGCGCGCGGTCTGCGATTCCTTGAAGTTGGCGACCACCCAGACCCGTTGCGGCACCAGCTGCATCAGCTGGGTGCCGGGGGTGACGTACTGGCCCAGGCGCACGCCGATCTCGCCGAGCTGGCCGGCCTGCGGCGCGTGGATGCGGGTATTGGCCAGGTCGATCTCGGCCAGGCGCACCGCCGCCTGGGCGTTGGCGACCGCGGCGGTCAGCGCCTCGCGGTTGACGATCACCGAGCGCACGTCCTCGTCGGCGGAGCGGCGCCCGGCCTGGGCCTGGCCGAGCGCGGCCTCGGCCTGGCGCAACGCGGCCAGGGTCTGGTCGCGTTCGCGCAACGACAGCGAGCCGTCGCCGACCAGGGCGCTGGCGCGGCGCATGTCGGCCTGGGCGCGGGCGAGATTCGCCTGCGCCGCCTTGAGCTGGGCCTCGACGTTGGCGACCGCGGCCTCGCGCACGCGCCGGGCCTGGGTCGAGTTGGCCAGGTTGGCCTGCTGGGCGGCGAGATTGGCGCGCGCCTGGTCCAGGCGCTGGCGGTAGTTGCGGTCGTCGAGTTCGACCAGCACCTGCCCGGCGCGCACTTGCATATAGTCCTGCACCCGCACCTGGGCGACGTAGCCGTCGACCTTCGGCGCGATCACGGTGACGCTGCCGCGCACGTAGGCATTCTCGGTGGTCTGGCGCGCGCTCGTAAACGGCCATAGCCGCCAGGCGTAGAGGATCAGCAGCACGCCGACGATGGCGATCGCGACGACCGGCACGGTGGCCTTGGATTTGAAGGGCGTCTTCAGCGGCATGGGGCGTCCTTCGGCTCAGGCAGCGGGAATCGGGGAAGAAGAAGGCGATGCGGCATCGCCCGGGCCGGCGCGTCCGTCGCCTGGCGCAGGCGGCGCCGCGGCGGGCGGGCCGAACGGCCCCGGCACCTGCGAGGCGAAACTGACCACGGTGTGGCCGCGCCGCCACAGATGCCACTTCAACAGCAGCACCCAGGCGAGCACGCCGAGCGCGAGCCAGGCCACCGCCAGGAACACGTCGTTGTAGGCCAGCACCCACGACTCGCGCACGACCTGCTGGCTCAGCGAGCTCAACGCCTGGTTGCCGCGCGCGGCGCCGTCGCCGACCACCCGCGCGACCGCGCCGCCGAGTTGTTGGGTACGCAGCACCACTTGCGGATCGCCGAGGGTCAACGACTGGGTCAGATGCTGGTAATGCGCGGTCTGGCGCTGGCTCAGGTAGGTGCCCAGCACCGCCGAGCCCAGCAGGCCGCCTAGCGCGTTGGTGGTGCTGAACAAGACGATGAAGGTGACTAGGTTGCGCACGCCGTCGGCGACCACCCGCACCAGGGCGAGCAGGATCGAACTGGCCAGGAACATCGAGGCGGCCATCGCGATCAGGGTCTGGGTCAGGTAGAAGTTCGCCGGCCGGGTGAGGTTGGTCGCGTAGGAATCGAACCAGGCGCAGACGCCGACCAGGCCGACCGCGATCAGGCCGAGCATGTCGAAACGCTGGCCCGGCAGGAACGGCAGGGTGATGACGAAACCGGCGACGGTGCCGGCCAGGACCAGCCAGAACAGGGTATGCATCTGTTCGTTGTTGAGGCCGAGCACGTTGAGCAGGCCGACCGCGCCGACCGATTGCTCCGACAGCACCATGCGCGAGAGCACGATCGCCAGGCCCAGCCTGACCATGTAGCCGCCGTGCAACAGCCAGCGGATGTTGACCATCGGCTTGGCACGGTTCATCTCGATCACCACGAACAAGGCGCCGCACACCACCGCTGCGACCAGGCATTCGCCGAGCCAGGGCGTGTCCAGCCACCAGCGCAGCCGGCCCTGGGTCAGCACCACGCACAGCAGGGCGATGGCCGAGGCGTAGAGCGGAAAGCTGGCGATGTCGAGCCGGTCGAACATCGGCTGGCGCGGCACCGGGGTGACCCGCAGCAGGTTGATCGCGGCCAGGCAGGCCAGGGCCAGGCCGAGTTCGAACACCACGATGCCGTGCCACTGGGCGTTGAGCAGCAAGCGCTCGGCGATGATCCGCGAGATCGGCGCGCCGGTCTGGAGCGCGGCGAAACCGAACATCAGCCCCAGCACCTTCTTCGGCCCGTTGAAGACCTCGGCCATGTACAGCACGGTCAGCGAACTCAGCGGCGCCGCGGCGATGCCCAGCGCGGCGCGCGCGGCGATCGCCGAGTCGAGATCGTTAGCCAGCAGGTGCACCACCGCGGCGACCACGAACAGACCGATGCCGAGGTCGGCGAACAGGCGCAGACCGTAGTGCAGGCGGAACTTGGTCAGCAGCAGGCTGGCCGGGATGTTGGTGGCGAAGTAGGCGGTGATCAGCCAGGTCGCCTCGGCGCTGGTCGCGCCGAGCGCGCCCTGCACCTGCTGCAGGTTCGAGGCCACTAGGTTCATGCCCAGGCTCTGGGTCAGGCCGAGCAGCAGCGAGATCGAAACGAAACCGGCGATACGCCAGCGCGACATCGGCGCCGGCGCGCCGGGCGGCCCGGCCGGCGGCGCGGAGTCGGAAGGCGAGGCGGCGATGGCGGAGGTGCTGGCCATGGATCGAGGCGCGCGGCTCCCGCTGGTTCGTTGCAACCGCTAGTAGGCAACAGGCGGCGGTCAAGGATCAAGCGTGCGGCCTGCGAATGGCGCCATGGTGGCTAACGCGTTGTGTGCGTCGCGTCTAAGCCTGCGGACGCCAGCGCGACGACCATGCCGGCGAGCCGGGGCCGCAACGCCCGGCGTATCGCAGAACCGGGCACGCCGCTGCGCAACGACCGAGGACCCGCTGCATGATCACCGCCGCTCCGGCCCCAAGCTACGCCCTACCCCTGCTGGCGCTCGCGATGACGCTCGCGACCGCGCATGCCGCAGCGCCGGTCGCCGCGGACCGCGCCGCGCTCGAAACCGCCACCGACGCGATCTTCGCACCGTGGAACCGCCGCGATACGCCGGGCTGCGCGGTGGCGGTGTATCGCGACGGCGCGATCGCGTTCCAGCGCGGCTACGGCATGGCCAGCCTCGAACTCGGGGTGCCGATCGGCCCGGACAGCGTGTTCGACATCGGCTCGACCTCCAAGCAGTTCACCGCCGCCAGCGTGTTGTTGCTCGCCCGGGACGGCAAACTTTCGCTCGACGACGACATCCGCATTCACCTGCCGGAGATGCCCGACTACGGCCGCAGGATCACGATCCGTCATCTGCTCGAGCACACCAGCGGCCTGCGCGACTACATCGCCCTGCTGATCCTCGGCGGCACGGCCTTCGACGACCAGGCCACCGACGCGCAGACCCTGGACGCGATCGTTCGCCAGCGCGCGCTCGACTTCGCGCCCGGCAGCGAACACCTTTACAGCAACACCGGCTATTTCCTCGCCGGCCAGATCGTCGAACGCGTGTCCGGCCTGTCCCTGCCCGCGTTCGCGCAGGCGCGCATCTTCGCCCCGCTCGGCATGCGCGACACCCGCTTCCGCCGCGACCACGCCGAGCTCGTGCCCGGCCGCGCGATGGCCTACGCGCGCGCCGAGGCCTCCCCAGACGCGCAGCCTGGCGACGGCGCCATGGCGTACCGGCTCGATCAGCCGCACTGGGACCAGGTCGGCGACGGTTCGGTGCACACCACCATCGGCGATCTGCTGCGCTGGGACCGCAACTTCTACGCGCCCACGGTCGGCAGCGCGGCGATGCTCGCGCAGATGCAGCAGCCCGGCACGCTCGCCGACGGCAAGCGCATCGACTACGGGCTCGGCCTGAAAATGGGCGAGTACCGCGGCATGACTACGGTGCGGCATGGCGGCGCCTGGGGCGGGTATCGCGCCGAGCTGCTGCGTTTCCCGCAACGGCATCTGAGCGCTGCCGTCTTGTGCAATTTCGCCGAGGCGCAGCCGCAGCGTTGGTCCGAGCGCGTCGCCGAGCTGTGGCTCGGCCTGCCGCCTTCGCCGTCGCAAGCGCGCGCCGACCCACAACGCGAGCCGGTGCGCCCGAGCCCCGCGCAGCTGCAACGATGGAGCGGCGTCTATCGCCAGGCCGGAAGCGGCGAGCTGCGCAGGATCGTTCACGCCGACGGCCGGCTGTCGCTGCATCACTTTGGCGGCGAATTCGCGCTGCGCCCGGTGAGCGGCACCGAGTTCGAACTGAGCGCGCCTTCGCCTGCCACGCTGCGCTTCCATGAGGACAGCGGCGAGCGGCCACGCCGGATGAGCGTGAGCGCCGACGGCCGCACCCGGGACTACCTCGCCATCGACCTCGCCGCGCCCACGCTCGCAGAGCTGCAGGCCTATGCCGGCCGCTACCGCTGCGGCGAGCTCGGCCGCGACTACGAATTCGCATTCGTCGACGGCGCCCTGCGGCAACTCGACCCGCGTTTCCCCGCCGTCGCCCTGGAACCGCTGGAGCGCGACCGCTTCGTCCAGGGCCTGGTGGGCTATCGCTTCCACCGCGGCGCCGACGGCCGCATCGACCGCGTGTCGCTCGACGCCGGCCGCGTGCGCGATCTCGGCTGCACGCGGTTGTAGCGCCGGCGCTCTCAACCGCGCCGGCGCAGCCTCCGCAACACGCCGTACAGCGCGACCAGCAGCAGCAGCGAGGCGGCGATCGCGGTCCATTGCGCGCGCGTCATCGTCGCCAGGATCGCCGCCATCGTCAGCACCGCGAGCGACGGCATGGTCCAGGCGCCGCCCGGCATCACGAAGGGCTCGCCGGGGCCGCGCAGGTCGAGCGCCTGGGCGCGCCAGGCGGCGATCGACACCGCCGCGAACAACAGGCAGATGGCGCCGCCGGAAATCAGGGCCAGAGTTTCGAAGTTGCCGATCCAGGCCAGCGCCAGGGCGATGCCGGCATGCGCGGCGAGCGCCGCCCGCGGCACGTGGTGCCTGGCGTCGACCCTGCCGAAGGCCTGCGGCAGGTAGCCGTCGCGGCCCAGCGCGAACAACAGGCGCGACGATGCGAACAGATTGCCCATCAGGAAGCCGGTCATCGAGACCCCTGCGGTAAGCAGCAACACGCCGTGGCCGGGCGACCAGATCGCGCCGGCGGCATCGGCGATCGGCGCGGTGCTCGCGGCGAGCCGCGCGCCGAGCACGCCCTGGCAAACCACCTGGATGCCGACGTAGAGCAGCACCACCACCACGATCGCCGACAAGGTCGCGCGCGGCACGTGCCGCGAGGGATCGCGCACTTCGCCGGTCGGCACCAGCGCGGTCTCCATGCCGGAGTAGGCGAACACCACCAGCACCATCGACGAGCCGAGCGCGCTCCACGACGGCACCTCGCTCCAGCCGACCTGCTGCCAGTCGACGAAGTACAGGCCGAGCGTCGCCAGCAGGAATAACGGGGCGAGTTTCAGGGTCGCCAGCAGCACGATCATGCGCGCGCCCAGGCGCACGCCGAAGGCATTGAGTGCGAACAGGAGGGCATACACCGCAGCGATGAAGACGCCGCGCGGCAGCGGCTCGCGCAATACCGCCCAGGCATTGCCGGCCTGTTCGGCCAGGGCCGCGGCGACGCCGGCGCTGGAGGCGGTGTTGCAGATCCACATCAAGGCGCCGGCGAGGAAACCCGCGAACGGTCCGAACGCCGCGCCGACATAGGTGTAGGGGCCGCCGGTCGCGGCGGCGCGGCTGCCGATGGCCGAGAAGCACAGCGCGATCGGCACGATCGCGATCGCGCCGGCGACGAACACCAGCGGCGCGCTGACGCCCATGCGCCCGGACAGCAGCGCCGGCAGCATGAAGATGCCGGCGCCGACGATGATGTTGATGATCGAGGCGCCGAGCTGGAACGGGCCCAGCGCGCGTACCAGCGCAGCGTCGCCTTGCAGGGTCTTGGAGGAAGCGGCGGGCGCGGCGGCGGCGGTCATGGCGGGTCCCGGACGGGTCGCCGCAGCCTCGCACGGGCCGCGGCGAAAGGCGAGCGGAAGCGGCCGAGGCGAGATCGCCTGCCGGGCGGCCGGAAGGGCGGCGCTGTCAGCTGCCCTCGCGCAGGAAATCCACGAACACGCGCAGCTTGGTCGGCAGTTGTTTGCGCGCCGGGTAGTAGAGGTAGAAGCCCGGGAACGCCGGCGTGTATTCGTCGAGCACCTGCACCAACTGTCCGCTGCGCAGGTCCTCGAGCAACATCGACTCGAAGGCCTGCATCAGGCCGAGGCCGGCGCGGACCATGTTCAGGGCCAGGGTGCTGTCGTTGAAGATCAGGCGACCGGCGACGTCGACTTCGTAATCGCGGCCGTCGCGGGTGAACTCCCAGGCCATCAGCCGGCCGCTGCCGGGCAGGCGATGGCGCAGGCAGTCGTGGTCCACCAGGTCCTCCGGCGTGCGCGGGCGCGGCCGTTGCCCGAAGTAAGCCGGCGACCCGACCACGATCTGCCGCTGCGGGCCGGCGAGCGGCAGCGCGACCATGTCCTTGGCCAGGCATTCGCCGAGGCGGATGCCGGCGTCGAAACCGCCCGCGACCAGGTCGGCGAGGGTGTCGTCGGCGAACACCTCGACCTGCAGTTCGGGATAACGGGCGAGAAACGCCGGCAGCTTCGGTTCGATCAGCAAACGCGCGGCGACCCGGCCGGTGTTGATGCGCAGGCGACCGGTCGGGCGGTCGCGAACCGCATTGAGGTCGTCGAACGCGGCCTCGATCTGAGCCAGCCCCGGCCCGATCTGTTCGAGGAAACGCGCGCCGTGTTCGGTCAGGCCGACCCGGCGCGTGGTGCGGTTGAGCAGGCGCACGCCGAGCTTGGCCTCCAGGGTGCGCACGGTCTGCGACAACGCCGACGGCGACAGCTCCAGCTCGGCCGCGGCGCGGGTGAAGCTTTCGTGGTGGGCCACCCGGGCGAAAGCGATGACGGCGGGCAGCGGATGCGAGGCCATGCGGGGCACCGTTGATTATGAAGCGACGCTTCAAGAGTCATTCGGATAATCCCTGTTTTTGGACCAATCCGCCAGGGCTATCGTGGTCCCCATCCCGCTCCCACCCGTCTCAGGACATCACGATGAGCCTCTCCAGCTTCGCACTCGACGGCAAGATCGCCTTGGTGACCGGCGCCTCGTCCGGCATCGGCGCCGCCACCGCCCGCGCCTTCGCGCGCGAAGGCGCGACCGTGATCCTGGCCGCGCGCCGCAGCGCCGACGGCGAGGCCATCGCCGCCTCGATCCGCGCCGACGGCGGCCGCGCCGAGTTCGTCCGGGCCGACGTCACCCGCGAGGACGACCTGATCGCGTTGGTCGATCACGCCGTCGCCGGTTACGGCCGCCTCGACATCGCCTTCAACAACGCCGGCACCGAAGGCCGCTTCTCGCCGTACCTCGAACAGGACAACGACAGCTTCGAGCTGATCATGAACACCAACGTGCGCAGCGTGTTCTGGGCGATGAAGCATCAGATCGCGGCGATGCTGAAGACCGGCGGCGGCGCGATCGTCAACAACGCTTCGATCGGCGCGCTGATCGGCTTCCAGAACGCCGCGGTCTACGTCGCCAGCAAGCACGCGGTGATGGGGCTGACCAAGACCGCCGCACTCGAATTCTTCACCCGCGGCGTACGCATCAACGCGGTCTGCCCCGGCATCATCGACACGCCGTTCCAGGACCGGGTCTGGGGCGACGAAGCCAGCAAACGGGCCTTCGCCGATGCCACCGTCGCCGGGCGCAGCGGCAGTGCCGACGAAGTCGCCGATGCGGTGCTGTTCCTCGCCTCGCAACGCGCCAGCTTTTTCAGCGGCCAGGGCCTGGTGATGGACGGCGGTTACGTCACCCAGTGACCGCCTCGCGCGCCCCGGTCCGGACCGCCGCCGTGCCGCAACGCATCGACTACCCGCACCTGCCGGCCCCGGCCGGTCCCTACGCGCACGCCGTACGCCATGGCGCGAGCTTGTACCTGTCGGGGCTGACCGCGGCCGGCCTCGAGGAGGAACATGCCGATGCCGCGGCGCAGACCCGCGCCGTGCTGCGCCAGATCGAGGACGTACTGGCCCACGAGGACCTGGGCTGGGAAGCGCTGGTCAAGGTCGGCGTGTTCGTCACCGACCTGGCCGACCTCGCCGCGGTCCGCGCGGCGCTCGACGAGGCCTACGGCGAAACCCCGCCGGCCGGCTCGCTGGTCTGCGTGCAGGCGCTGTTAGCGCCCTCGCTGAAGATCGAGATCGAAGCCGTGCTCGCCCTCGGCTTGCGCTGAAGCGCTTTCGGCGCACGTTTCTTCCCCCCTCGCAAAGGATTCCGCATGAACGCCAACGCCATCCCGACCCGCCGCCTCGGCCGCAACGGCCCCACCGTTTCCGCACTCGGCCTGGGCTGCATGGGCATGAGCTTCGCCTACGGCGACGCCGACGAGAGCGAATCGCTCGCCACCCTCGACCGCGCTCTCGAACTCGGCGTGACCTTGCTCGACACCGCCGACATGTACGGCCCGCACACCAACGAGCGTCTGCTCGGCAAAGCCCTGCGGGGCCGTCGCGACCGAGTGTTCCTGGCGACCAAGTTCGGCATCGTGTTCGACCCCGACCGACCCGAGTTGCGCGGCATCGACGGCCGCCCCGAGTACGTGCGCAGCTCGATCGAAGGCAGCCTGCAGCGCCTGGGCACCGACCATATCGACCTGTATTACCAGCACCGCATCGATGCCGAGGTACCGATCGAGGACACCGTCGGCGCGATGGCCGAGCTCGTCCAGCAAGGCAAGGTACGTTTTCTCGGCCTGTCCGAACCCTCGGCGCAGACCCTGCAACGTGCGCATGCCGTGCACCCGATCACCGCGGTGCAGAGCGAATACTCGCTGTGGACGCGCGACCCCGAACACGACGGCGTGCTGGCGACCTGCGAACGCCTCGGCATCGGCTTCGTCCCGTACAGCCCGCTCGGGCGCGGTTTTCTGACCGGAAACATCGCCAGCCCCAGCGAACTGCAGGGCGACGACTTCCGCCTGTCGACCCCGCGCTTTCAGGGCGACAACTTCGTCCGCAACCTGGCACTGGCCGAGCAAGTGAAGCGGATGGCCGCGGACAAGGGCTGCACGCCGGCGCAACTGGCGCTCGCCTGGGTGCTGGCGCAGGGCGAGCACATCGTGCCGATCCCCGGCACCAAGCGCCGCAAGTACCTGGAAGACAACCTCGGCGCCTTGCGACTGGCCTTGTCGCCCGACGAACTCGCCGCGCTCGACGCCGTGTTCCAGCCGGGCGCGGTCGCCGGCGACCGCTACACCGCGGTCGGCATGTCCTTGATCGGGCGCTGAGGTTCGATGAGGGCGTTCGACGGCGAGCGCATTCGATAGCGGACGCGCGATCCACCACCCTCGGCGCCGAAGCGCGTGATGTATTGCCCCCTTTGACAAAGGGGGCGAGCGCCCTGCGCAAGCTTGAGGTCCGAGCGGGTCGCGGCGGGGGATTTGCTCTTCAACGCGATGCTTCAGGTGAAGCAAAGTTGAAGCAAATCCCCCGCCCCCTTTTCAAAGGGAGGACAGCGAAAGCAAAGCCGGTTCCGGGTAGGTTTCGGTCGACCGGTACGGCGAGACCCTCGACGGTCGCTCGATCGACTACCCGAAACGATCACCACTGGTAGCGCGCCGTCGCCGTCACCGTGCGCGGGTAGCCGTAGTAGCACCAGGCCGCGCTGTTGCAGACGCTGACGTATTCCTTGTCGGTGAGGTTGCTGGCGCTGAGCTGGAAGCGCCAGTTCTGCGAGTCGTAGCGCAGCGAGGCGTCGAACACGGTATACGACGGCGTCTTCCACTGGTTGTAGGTGTCGCCGTAATGCTCGCCGGTGTAACGCACGCCGGCGCCGAAACCCAGGCCCGACAGCGGGCCGTAGGCGATGGCGTAGTCGGCGCCCAGCGAGGCGAGGTTGCGCGGTTGCAAAGCGATCTGCCGGCCGAGCGCGGCGGCGTCGTTGGTCCGGGTCACTTCGCTGTCGGTATAGGTGTAGGCGCCGTACAGGCTCAAGCCGTTGCGCAGGTTCCAGCGGCCTTCGAGCTCGGCGCCGCGCACCCGGGTCCGGCCCTGCTGCACCGAGAACAAGGTGTGGTTCGGGTCGACCGTCAGGGTGTTTTCCTGCTTGATCTCATACACCGCAAGGGTCGCCAGCGCGCGGCCGCTCGCCGGCTGAAACTTCAACCCGGCCTCGATCTGTTCGCCGGTGGTCGGCTTGAACGACTGCCCGGCGAAGTCCACGCCGACGGTCGGCTCGAACGATTGCGACCAGGCCAGGTACGGCGCCCAGCCCGAATCGAACAGATAGTTGACGCCGAGGCGGCCGGAGAAGCGGCTGTCGCTCTGGCGCTCGCGCGCGACCGGCACGGCCAGCCGCTGATCGGTGCGGGTGCGCACGCGGTCCTGGCGTCCGGCGGCGGTGATCACCCAGCGGTCTATTTTGATCTGGTCCTGTAGGTAAAGCCCGAGTTGCTGCTGGGTCTTGTCCTGGCGCGAGGTGTAGGCCGGCTTGACGATCGGCGCGCCATAGACCGGGGCGAAGATGTCCAGCGACGGCGCGCCGAAGGCGAAGGCCGAGGCGTAGTCGCTGTCGAGCCGGCGGTAGTCGATGCCGGCCAGCACGGTGTGGCGCCAGGCGCCGGCGTCGAGATTCCACTGCAGGTTATTGTCGACCGCGAACGAGGTCGATTCCTCTTCGAGCGGAAAGTAGTAGCGCGTCAGCGTGCGCTGATCGGCCTGCAGGCCGAACGCGCCGACGCCGGCATCGTGGTCGACTTCGACCTTGCCGTAGCGCAGGTTCTGGCGGAACTCGAGCGCGTCGCCGAAGCGATGGCCGAATTCGTAGCCGACCGAGGTCATGGTTTTGAGGTAGTCGTTCCAGCCCGGTTCGCCGGTGTAGCGATGGCTCGGGATCTTGCCGTTCGGGTTCGGCAGCAAGGTGCCGGCCGCGGGCAGGAAGCCGCCGCCCTGGGCCGTGTCGGCCTTCTGATAACGCGCGAGCCAGGTCAGCGAGGTGGCTTCGCTCGGCTTCCAGGTCAGCGCCGGAGCGAGGTAGTAGCGATCGTCGTGGACGTGGTCGACGTGGTTGTCGCTGTTGCGCGCCAGGCCGGTCAGCCGGTAGGTCCAGCGGCCGCCGTCGCCGAGCGGGCCGCCGAAGTCGAACGCGGCCTGGCGCAGATCGTAGTTGCCGACGGTGACTTCGACTTCGCGCAAAGGTTCGTCGACCGGGCGCTTGCTGACCATGTTGACCAGGCCGCCCGGCGGCATCGCCCCGTACGACACCGACGACGGCCCCTTCAGCACTTCCAGCCGCTCCAGGCCATAGGGCTCGATGCGGGTGCCGCCGGTCCAGACGCCGTCGGTCAGGGCCAGCCCGTCCATGTAGCGCGCCGGGCTGAAGCCGCGCACCAGCAGCCAGTCGCTGCGCGTGTCCTGGCCGTAGCCGCCGCCCTGCGCGCCGGCGGTGTACCAGACCGCCTCCTCGATGCCCTGGATGCCGCGATCGCGCATCTGCTGCGCAGTCACCACCGACACCGATTGCGGCACCTCGATCAGCGAGGTATCGGTCCTGGTCACGGTCTGGCTGCGCTTGGCGATCGGCGCACGCACCTGCACCTGATCGAGCGTGGTCGGATCGCTCGCCTCTTCGGCCTCGGCCGCCTGGACAGCGAATGCGCCGAGCAGCAGCGGCAGGCCGAACAGGGCCAGGCGGATCGCGTGCGGCAGGGCGGGCGGGTTGGATGCGGACGAAGACGGCATGGACGGGAGCCTGTAGAGAGGGCGAAAGCGGGATCGAAGGGGTGTTGGAGCGCGCGCCGCGTCCCTGCGCGTCGTCGCTGGCACGTCGCGAACGCAACGCGACCGGGTGACGGGTCCGGGCCGCCCGGGCGGCCACAGTCACAAACAATAATCATTCTCATTTTAGCGCGGCCGGACGAGGGCGCAATGCGCAGGACTTGGCGCCGCCGTCCCGCCCAGGCAGGCTGCGTTACCCCTTCGTCGTCGAGAGCTCCGATGCGACTCGTTTCTCCGCGCGCCCTGAAGGTCGCGCTTGCCGCGGCCCTGTCCTGCCTGTCCGCGCCCGCGATGGCGGCCACGGCCGCCGAACCCGCGCAGGTCGCCCAGGCCGCGCAACGGGTGCGCGAGCAAGTCGTGGCCTGGCGCCGCGACATCCATCAGCACCCGGAACTCGGCCAGCACGAAGTCCGCACGGCGAAGCTCGTCGCCGACCAGTTGCGCAAGCTCGGGCTGCAGCCGCGCACCGGCATCGCCCACACCGGCGTGGCCGCCGTGCTCAAGGGCGGCAAGCCGGGGCCGCGCATCGCGATCCGCGCGGACATGGACGCCTTGCCGGTGACCGAGCCGGCCGGGCTGCCGTTCGCCTCGCAGGTCAAGGCCGATTACCGCGGCCGGCCGGTCGGGGTGATGCATGCCTGCGGGCACGACGCGCACGTCGCGATCCTGCTCGGCGTGGCCACCGCGCTGGCGGCGCAGAAGGAACAGTTGCCCGGCGAGGTGATGTTCGTGTTCCAGCCGGCCGAAGAAGGCCCGCCGGTGCCGGGCGCGCCGTTCGGTGCGGCGATGATGCTGAGCGAGGGCGTGTTCGAGCAGTTCAAGCCCGAGGCGGTATTCGGCCTGCACGTCTGGGCCGGCTTGAACGTCGGCGAGGTCGGCTATCGCAGCGGGCCGATGCTCGCGAGCGCGGACGAATGGAGCCTGACCGTGCGCGGCAAGCAGACCCACGGTTCGCGGCCCTGGGACGGCGTCGACCCGATCACCGTCGGCGCGCAGATCCTGCTCGCCAGCCAAAGCCTGATCGCGCGCCAGGTCAATATCGCCGCGACTCCGGTGGTGCTGACCGCGGGCCAGTTCAACGCCGGCGTGCGCTTCAACATCATCCCCGACGAAGCCAAGCTGGTCGGCACCTTGCGCACCTTCGATGCGGCGGTGCGCGAGGACGTGATCGCGCGCTTGCGCCGCACCGCCGAGGACTACGCCCACGCCGCCGGCGCCAGCGCCGAGTTGCAGGTGGTCAACAACGCACCGGCCACCATCAACGATCCGGCGCTGACCCGGCGCGTGCTGCCGTCGCTGCAGCGCGCGGCCGGCGAGGCGCAGGTCAGGGAGTCGGCGATGGTGACCGTGGCCGAAGACTTCTCGCAGTTCGCCAACACCGTGCCGGGCTTCTATTTCTTCGTCGGTTCGACCGCGGCGGGCATCGACCCGGCCAAGGCGCCGATCAACCACTCGCCGCAGTTCCTGCTCGACGAGGGCGCGCTGGAGGTCGGCACCCGGACGATGCTGCAGGTGGCGCTGGATTATCTGCACGGCGGCTAGAGCGCGCCTGCGCTTCAAACGGCAGGAGCGGCGCGGGCCGCGACCGCGGCATCGCGGTTACGAGTCAGCCGCGGGTGCGCGGTCGCGCCTTACGTCGCTCCTACAGGGGCTGCAACGTCGCGATCGGACGACGGCGACTGCGTAACGGCGACATAGGCGCGGTTCGCGCCGCTCCTGCCCTCGAGCCGGGCGCCGGCCGAACCGACCAAGGTCGCGCAGCCCCGCCGGCGGGCATGGGCTAGCATCGGGGCTTTCCTGCCGGAGTCCGTCGATGAAGCGTCCGCTGTCCGTCGCCCTGAGTTGCGTCCTGAGCTGCTCCGCCTTCGCCGCCCTCCCGCTCGCCGCCGCGGCGCAAACCGGCGCGGCCGCGGCCGAACGCCCCGAGGTGAAGTCCGCCGCCGCCCAGGTCAAGGCCGACGTGATCGCCTGGCGCCGCGACTTCCACCAGCATCCGGAGCTGTCCAACCGCGAGGAGCGCACCGCGGCCAAGGTCGCCGAGCACCTGCGCAAGCTCGGCCTCAAGCCGCGCACCGGCATCGCCCGCCACGGCGTGGTCGCGATCATCGAAGGCGGCAAGCCGGGACCGAAGATCGCTCTGCGCGCCGACATGGACGCGCTGCCGGTGACCGAGCAGGTCGACCTGCCGTTCGCGTCCAAGGCTACTGCGAGCTTCCGCGGCGAGACCGTCGGGGTGATGCACGCCTGCGGCCACGACGCCCACACCGGCATCCTGCTCGGCATCGCCGACGCCCTGGTGGCGATGAAGAACGACCTGCCGGGCCAGGTGATGCTGGTGTTCCAGCCGGCCGAGGAAGGCGCCCCCGCCGACGAGGAAGGCGGCGCCTCGCTGATGCTCAAGGACGGCCTGTTCAAGGACTTCAAGCCCGAGGCCATGTTCGGCCTGCACGTGTTCTCGACCCTGCCGGCCGGCCAGCTCGGCGTGCGCCAGGGCCCGCTGATGGCGGCGTCCGACCGGTTCACCATCAAGATCAAGGGCCGCCAGACCCATGGCTCGGCCCCCTGGGCGGGGGTGGACCCGATCGTCGCCGCCGCCGACGTGATCGGCAGCGCCCAGACCATCGTCAGCCGCCGCACCAACATCGCCAAGCTGCCGGCGGTGGTGAGCTTCGGCGCGATCAAGGGCGGCATCCGCTACAACATCATTCCCGACGACGTCGAAATGATCGGCACCATCCGCACCTTCGACGAAGGCATGCGCCAGGCGATCTTCAAGGACCTCAAGAACGTCGCCGAGCATGTCGGCGCCGCCCACGGCGCCCACGCCGAGGCGACGGTGCCGGACCAGGACGGCAACCCGGTGACCTACAACGACCCGGCCCTCACCGCGCGCATGCTGCCGAGCCTGAAGGCCGTGGCCGGCGAGGCCAACGTGGTCGAAATGCCGCTGGTGATGGGCGCCGAGGATTTCTCGTATTACGCCAAGGAAGTGCCGGCGATGTTCTTCTTCGTCGGCGCGACAGCGCCGGGCATCGACCCCGCGACCGCGCCGAGCAACCATTCGCCGAAGTTCAAGCTCGACGAAACCTCGCTCGACGTCGGCCTGCGCGCGATGCTGCAGGTGACGCTGGACTATCTGCATGGGGCGAAGGCGGCCGGGTGAGGGCTCGCTGGGCCTGACTGCTGCCCCCTTCGACGAAGGGGGCGAGCGCCCGAAGCGGGTACGAGCCCGGAGTGGGCCTCGGTGCGGGAAACGCTGTTCGGCGCGATTCGCGAAAAGCGCGGCCATGCGGGACGGACCGAGCCCCTCACCAGGCCTGCCTGCGCCAGCGGCTAAAATGCCGGCATGACTTCCCATGACCTGCCCCTCGGCCGCCACGTCGACTATCCGCGCGAATACGACGCCTCGCTGCTGTTTCCGATCGCCCGCTCGCTCGGCCGCGCCCACATCGGCCTGGCCGACGACGCCCTGCCCTTCGTCGGCATCGACCGCTGGCACGCCTACGAGCTGAGCTGGCTCGATGCCCGCGGCAAGCCGCGCGTGGGCACCGCGACCCTGTCGGTGCCGGCGACTTCGCCGCAGTTGATCGAGTCCAAGTCCCTCAAGCTCTACCTCAATTCCTTCAACGCCACCCGTTTCGACGACGACGCCACGGTGCTGTCGACCATCGCCCGCGACCTGTCGGCCGCGGCCGGCGCGCCGGTCGAGGTCGCGTTCGGCCTGCCGCCCATCGACGACGCCGACGGCGCCGAGTCGATCGACGAGCTCGAGGTCGCGATCGACGACTACGGCCCGCCGAACGCGGAGCACCTGGCCGCCGACGCCGGCGAGATCGTCGAGGAGACCCTCGGCAGCGCGCTGCTCAAGTCGAATTGCCCGGTCACCGGCCAACCGGACTGGGCACGGGTGGTCATCGCCTATCGCGGCCCCAGGCTCGACCGCGCCGCGCTGCTGCGCTATCTGGTCTCGTTCCGCGACCACGCCGAGTTCCACGAGCAATGCGTCGAGCGCATCCATTCCGACCTCAGCCGCCGCTGTCGGCCGCAGTGGCTGTCGGTCGAGGCGCGCTACACCCGCCGCGGCGGGCTGGACATCAACCCCTGGCGCGGCAGTCCGGGCCTGGCCCGTCCGCGCGTCGGCCGCGACGAACGCCAGTAAGACGCTCAAGGCAATGCCGGCAAGTATCGCCCTGGGCCGGTCGGCCGGGCGGTCCGTCCCGTGCTTATCCGCGGAATCGCATTATTCAGTTTTGTAATGTGAGTTCACGCCGGCGCTATACATTTTTAACAACCGGCATGTCATGTTGCGCTCGCCACTTCGGCAGGAGCCCTCAACCCATGACTACCCCGGACAAGAAAGCCGATTTTTCCGATGTGACCACCAAAGTCGATACCACCGCGGAGAAAGTCGAGAAGGCCGACTTCTCCGACGTGACGGTGAACGTCGACACGACCGCGGAAAAAGTCGGCGAGCAGACCTATACGGTCGAAAAGGGCGACACCCTCTCGCACATCGCCAAACAGTTCTACGGCAAGGCGAGCAAGTGGAACGCGATCTTCGAGGCCAATCGCGATCAACTCGACGATCCCGACAAGATCCAGCCCGGCCAGATCCTCAAGATTCCGACCGACAACGACTGATCCGTCGACTGCGTTTCGCCATCATCGCCATCGTCTTTCCAGGAGATCCATCATGTTGATCCGCAATCGTACGCACTACGCCGTTGCCGCCGCCCTCGTGGCCGCGCTGGCCCTGGCCGGCTGCAAGAAGAAGGAAGAACCGGTTGCGCCGACTCCGGCCCCGGCCGCGACCGAAACCCCGGCTCCGGCCCCGGTCGAGCCCGCTCCGGCTCCGGCCGCGCTGAGCGTGACCTCGGTGAGCCTGGGCACCGCCGCCGGCCCGGACAAGAAGATCGCCGCGCCGACCACCAGCTTCAAGCCGACCGACAAGATCGTCGCCTCGGTCGCCACCGACGGCACCGCGACCAACGCCAACGTCACCGCCAAGCTCGTCTACCAGGACGGCCAGACCGCCGGCGAGGACACCGAGACCCTCAACACCACCGGTGCCGAGACCACCAACTTCGAATTCGCCAAGGCCTCGCCGTGGCCGACCGGCAAGTACAAGGTCGAGATCAGCGCCAACGGCGCGGTGGCCAACACCACCGAGCTCGAAGTCAAGTAACCGTCTCTCTCCGCCTCATGGGCGGGCAAGCCCGGGCGCGGCGTACTGCCGCGCCCTTTTTTTGTCCACGCGATTCGTAATCGCCAATAAGCCAGGCTTGCAGCAGCGGGTACGCCGACCGCAGCCGCAGGATTGGCTCTGGCCTCGATCAGCTCGCCGCACCAGGTCCGTAACGCAACCCCGCGAAAACACCGCTCCGCCGGCTCACGCCGCCGGACACTCCCCGTCCACGTACAGCCAGCGCCCGTCGACGCGGACGAAGCGGCTGACCTCGTGCAGGCGCGCGGCCGAACCGCCGCCGACCCGGTAGCGGGCGACGAACTCCACCGTGGCCGCGTCCTCGCCGTCGCGGCGATGCCGCTTCACCTCCAGGCCCAGCCACCGCACCCCCGGCTCGAAATCGAGTTCGCCCGGGTAAGTATCGGGAGACCAGCTGGCCCGCAGATACTCCAGGTCGCCCAGGACGTAGGCGCTGTAGCGCGAGCGCATGAGCGCCTCGGCCGAGTCGGCGGCGGCCCCGGCATGCAGCCGGCCGCAGCAGTCGGCATAGCGGCGCGAAGGGTCGCAGGGGCAGGCGGCAGGCAGGGCGATACGAGCGGTCATGGCGATATTTTCGTCGCAAGCACGCCGCTGCGACTACCATTCGCGTCCTCTCCCCTGTCCCGAGCCCTGCCATGAAACCGCCTGCCTACCTCGACGACGAGCAGATCGAACGCCTGGCCGACCTGCTCGACCAGCGCGCCGTGCCCCACAAGGGCTTCAATCTGGAAGCGCTGGACGGCTTCCTGTCGGCCCTGGCGGTCAGTCCCGAACAGCCGCCGGCCGAGGAATGGCAGCCGGTGGTCTGGGGCGGCAAGGCGCCGCGCTGGAACGACCAGGGCGAGGCCGACGAGGTCCAGGCGCTGCTGCTCGGCCACTGGAACATGGTCAGCTCGCGCGTCCGCCACGGCGACGACGACCTGCCCGACCATCTGGCGCCGCTGCTGTGGCTGCCGGAAGAACCCGAGGCCGACGCCCCGGACGAGCTCGACGTCGGCCGCGACTGGGCCTTCGGCTTCTTCCGCGGCGTCGAGTTGCGCGAAGCGGCCTGGGACCAGTGGCTCGACGACAACGACTGGATGGACGAGATCTTCGGCCTGTTCGACCGCCTCGCCAGCGGCGAAGTGCTCGGCGAGGACCCGGCCGCGCCGCCGGCCCCGATCAGCTACCGCGAGCGCCTGGAGATCGTCGCCGGCCTGCCGGGCATGCTGGCCGACCTGCACCACCATCGCATCGAGGCGCTGACCCCGCGCGAACCCCTGCGCCGCGCCGAAACTCCGGATCGCAACGATCCCTGTTCCTGCGGCAGCGGCAAGAAGTACAAGAAGTGCTGCGGCGCCTGATCGGCGCGCGCTGACACCTCACGGCTACCGCTGCGCGGCCCGGCGCAGCGCCCGTTCCCGGCACAGAGCGCCATGCATCGCAGCCGCGTCGATCGCGTCGGTGCGGCCCGGTCGGTGTCGCGACCCGCTCACGCCGCCGGCTCGCCACGGGCTCGCGACATCGCCGGCAGCGCTTGCCGGCCGCGCCCGGGCCGATGAGAAAATGGCGCGATCCCCTCGGTTCCGTTCGGCGATGTCGACCCACCCCTGCCTGCGCTGCGGCGCCTGCTGCGCCCACTTCTGCGTCGCCTTCCATTGGAGCGAGACCGACGCCCACCCCGACGGCCTCACGCCGTCGGCCGCGACCGAGCCCCTAGACCCGCACCGCGTGGTCATGCGCGGCACCTACGCCGGCCGCATCCATTGCCAGTCCCTGCGCGGCGCCGTCGGCGCCGACGCCCAGTGCGGCATCTATCCGCTGCGCCCTTCGCCGTGCCGCGAACTGCATCCGGCCTGGGAAGACGGGCGGCCGAGTGCGCAATGCGACCGGGCGCGCGCGGCGTACGGCTTGCCGCCGCTATCGCCGCGGGATTGGCCGGCCAGCGCGCAGTGCGCCGCGGATGGCGGGTACACGAACGCGAACGCCGCCAGCGCGGCAGACGCCGCGCACTAGACCGGTCCCGGCCCGGCGAGGTCGGGACCGGACGCGGTCCAGGCCCTCAGCAAGGGTTCGCGGTAATCGGCGTCCTTCTCGTTCCATTGGACATAGCCATTGGGCAAGTCGATGTGGAAGAAGCTCTCGTAGTAGTCCTCCTCGAGCGCCGCGTCGTCCCGGTCGCGGCCGAAGATCTTGGCCCGGACCGCGTGGGTCTCCAGCTCGATGTCTTCCTGCTGCAACGCGATCAGGGTGTAGGACTCGCCGGCCGCGGCCAGTCGCTCGTACGGCTCGATCGCATACAGCTCGGCCAGCGCGCCGACCAAGCGGTCGCTGGCCGCGCCGATCGACGACAGCACCAGGCCTTCGGCGTAGACGTGCTCCTGGCGCAGATGCATGTCGGCATCGAAGCCGGGGCCGATCCGTTTCACCAGCCGCGCCGCCAGCCCGACGATCTCGCCCTGGTGGCGCGCCGTCATGCGGAAGTAGTAGTGATCGGCGTCCGAGCGCAGGTCTTCGATCTTGAAGGTGCAGTCGACGAAACCGTCTTCGCAGGCCTCGGTCAGTTCCGGCAGCGCCGAGTCGGTTTGCTCCGTTTGCATCGCAGTTCCTCCCATCGATGGTCCGAGCGATCGGCGCCTGCGCCGTTGCCGTTGAGCCGGGCCCGCCCGGGGCGAACCCGGGATGCATCATTCCACAGCTCGAAGGGCACATACCCGACTGGTCTTTGCCTCGCCCCGCCCGAACCGCGACAATGGCGGGCCGGATCGCAGCCCCACCGCTTTCCGCAAGGACCCTGCTCCGCCCCGTGCGCCAGCGCACGGCGGCCCCACTGGAGATCGTAATGACCGAGTTCGTAGCGACGCCGCCCGCAGGCGGCGCCAAGATCACCAAGACCCCGACCGGCCTCAACGTGCCGGACCGCCCGATCATCCCGTTCATCGAAGGCGACGGCACCGGCCCGGACATCTGGCGCGCTTCGGTGCGCGTGCTCGACGCCGCCGTCGCCAAGGCCTATGGCGGCCAGAAGAAGATCGAGTGGGTCGAGGTCTTCGCCGGCGAGAAAGCCAACAACACCTACGGCACCTGGCTGCCGGAAGGCACCGTGCAGGCTTGCCGCGACTACCTGGTCAGCATCAAGGGTCCGCTGACCACGCCGGTCGGCGGCGGTATCCGTTCGCTCAACGTCGCCCTGCGCCAGATGCTCGACCTGTACGTCTGCCTGCGCCCGGTGCGTTGGTTCGAGGGCGTGCCCTCGCCGGTGAAGAAGCCGGGCGACGTCGACATGGTGATCTTCCGCGAGAACACCGAGGACATCTACGCCGGCATCGAATGGGCCGGCGGCAGCGCCGACGCGCAGAAGGTGCTCGACTTCCTGAGCAAGGAATTCCCGCAGGCCGCCGACAAGATCCGTTTCGGCACCGCCGAGAAGAACGCAGCGTGGCTGAAGGAAATGGAAGCCATCGGCGCTCCGGCGCGCGAGCTGCCGGTCGAAGTCGGCATCGGCATCAAGCCGGTCAGCCGCCTCGGCACCGAGCGCCTGGTGCACAGCGCGATCTCCTACGCGATCGAGAACAAGCGCAAGTCGGTGACCCTGGTCCACAAGGGCAACATCATGAAGTTCACCGAAGGCGGCTTCCGCGATTGGGGCTACCAGGTGGCGCGCGACTACTTCGGCGCGGTCGAACTCGACGGCGGCCCCTGGCACGTGATCCCGGAAGGCAAGCCGGGCGCGGGCCTGGTGATCAAGGACGCGATCGCGGACGCCTTCCTGCAGCAGATCCTGCTGCGCCCGAAGGAATACGACGTCTCGGCGACGCTGAACCTCAACGGCGACTACCTGTCCGACGCGCTCGCCGCGCAGGTCGGCGGCATCGGCATCGCTCCGGGCGCCAACATCAACTACGTGACCGGCCATGCCGTGTTCGAAGCGACCCATGGCACCGCGCCGAAGTACGCCGGCCTGGACAAGGTCAACCCGGGCTCGGTGATCCTGTCGGGCGAGATGATGCTGCGTTACCTGGGCTGGACCGAAGCGGCCGATGCGATCATCGCCGCGATGGACAAGGCGATCGCCAGCAAGCGCGTGACCTACGATTTCGCCCGTCTGATGGACGGCGCGACCGAGGTCAAGTGCTCGGAGTTCGCCGACGAGATCATCAAGCACCTGTAATCGGTGTCGTGACGACGATCGTGCAAAGGGCGCTTCGGCGCCCTTTGTTTTTCTTGGTTTTTACGTGCCTCGCAAGTCGGCGCTCCCTGCTTGAGGGTAGGAGCGGCGCAAGCCGCCACCAAGGGGCGCGCAGAAGCGCCAAGGCCGACGTCATTCATCGAGGTAGCGCATCTTCGCCAGGGTAGGAGCGACGCAAGTCGCGACCGCGCAGGCTCGATCTCGCGACGTCCCGATCATGAGCTCTGTAGGAGCGGCGTAAGCCGCGACCAAGGAACGCGCAGAACCACACTGCCTTCATCATTGATCGAAGCCGAAAATTTTCGCCAGGGTAGGAGCGACGCAAGTCGCAACCGCGCTGGCTCGATCTCGCGGCGTCCCGATCATGACCTCTGTAGGAGCGGAGTAAGCCGCGACCAAGGAAGCGCAAAACCGCACTGCCTTCATCATTAATCGAAGCCGAAAACTTTCGCCAGGGTAGGAGCGACGCAAGTCGCGACCGCGCTGGCGCGATCTCGCGGCGTCCCGATCATGACCTCTGTAGGAGCGGCGTAAGCCGCGACCAAGGAACGCGCAGAACCGCACTGCCTTCATCATTAATCGAAGCCGAAAACTTTCGCCAGGGTAGGAGCGACGCAAGTCGCGACCGCGCAACTTCATTCTCGCGGCGCAACTGGGATGTCTTTGTAGGAGCACCGTGAGCCGCGACAGCGCAGCTGGCGGTTACAGCGTTTCTTATCGCAAGCGATGAAGCAACATCAGTTGCAAAGCTTCCGTCCGCTGACGCGTCCGGGTTACTTTCTTTTGTCATAAGCAACAAAAGAAAGGTAACCAAAGAAAAGTGCTCACTTTGAATCAAAAGCCCGATCGATGCCGACGCCGGGATGCTCCAGACAGGCCATCCATGGCCTGCTTGCGCACGGCCCGCATCCCTGCGGGCCGCCCTACGGGTCTTCATTTGACCGGTAAAGCGGCAGATCAAAATCCAGGCAACGGCAGACGCGTCGCGTCTGCTCTTGGGTAGGAGCGGCGCAAGCCGCGACCAGGTCCCTCCGGACAACCGCGCCGCCGCCCGCAGATTCGCGGTCGCGGCTTGCGCCGCTCCTACCCTGCGACAGCACGCCGCTGCGATGGATGGCGTTGGCCTTGTGGTTTCGGCGCGTCCCTTGGTCGCGACTCACGTCGCTCCTACAGGGGATGGTGACATCGCACGCGTCAGCTGTTTGCGCTGCGGCCTTGCTTTGGCTGTGCGTCGCCGAGCACTCGCGAAGGCCATCGAAGACCCGGAGGGCGGCGCGCAGGGATGCGCGCCGTTTTTCATCGGGACAGGGAGGTCCCGTATGAAAAATCACCGCGTATGCATCGAACGCGCGGGCCTGTGATTCAAAACAAAGCACTTTTCTTTGGTTACCTTTCTTTTGTCGCTTTAGACAAAAGAAAGTAACCCGCCGCTTTAGTGGCGGAAGCTTTGGGTTTGATCTTGATCTTTCTTGAGCCATGTGCCGCAAGACCGGCGCAGCGATGTCGCGGCTTTCGCCGCTCCTACCCTGGCGAAAGAGACGCAGCTTCGATGGATGGCATAGGCATCATTGTCTCTGCGCGTTCCGCGGTCGCGACTCACATCGCTCCTACAGGGAGGGCGGCGCGCGCGTCGGCTGTTTGCGGCTTTGGCCGTTGCTTTGGCTGTGCGCCGCCGCGCACTCGCGAAGGTAATCGAAGACCCGGAGGGCGGCGCGCAGGGATGCGCGCCATTTTTCATCGGGACAGGGATGTCCCGTATGAAAAATCCCTGCGTCGGCATCGCTCGTGCGGGCCTGTGATTCAAAACAAAGCATTTTTCTTTGGTTACCTTTCTTTTGTTGCTTTAGACAAAAGAAAGTAACCCGCCGCTTTAGTGGCGGAAGCTTTGGGTTTGATCTTGATCCTGATTTTTGATTGAAAGAGACGCCGCAAGACCGTCACAGCGTGGTCGCGGCTTGCGCCGCTCCTACCCTGGCGAGAGTACGCCGCTTCGATGGGCCACATCGGCCTTGTGGCCTCTGCGCGTCCCGTGGTCGCGGCTCGCGCCGCTCCTACCCTGGCGAAGGGCTCGCCCCCTCGACGAACGGCGACGGCCTCGTCATCTCTACCCGTTCCGCGTCGCGACTCACGTCGCTCCTACAGGGGTTGGCCGCGTCGGTGTGCGAGTTAGACTCTTCCGGTTAGCGGCGCACAGCAACGGCACAACCACGCAAGCGCGCAACATCGATACGACGCCTGGAACACGACAAAGCAACTCCGCCCAAGGATCGGCCGCCATGACAGCGACTCCCCCCACCGACCACGCCCTCGCCGGCGGTCCCTTCGCCGGCCTCGACCTCGGTGCATTGAGCGAACCGGTCCGCCGCACGATCCTCGAAGCCTCGCAGGACTTCCGCGACGTCCTCGCCGGTCGCGCGCCGAGCTTTGCCCGGCCCGACCTGGAAGCGCCGCTGCCGGCCGACGGCGGCAGCCGTGGGCATGTCGGCCGCGGCTACACGCTCTGGGTCTGCCGCAGCCTGTCGAGCTTCGGCGGCGTCGATGGCTATGTGTACGGCCCGGTGCTCAGCTTCGACGAGAGCATCGCCGCCGGCAACGAGCGCTCGCTCGCCGATACCCGCTTCTATCCCGCCGCGCGCCTGCACGCGTTGTTGGCCCAGGCATGACCGGCCTCGTCCGCTACCTGTGGGTGCTGATCGCCGCCATCGCCCTGCCGGCCTGGGTGCACTGGCCGTACGTGGTCGGCGAGATCGACCTGGCGTCGGTCGAGATCATGAGCTCGAGCCGCTTCCTGTTCGAGATGTGGCTGTCGGCGAGCTTCGCATTCCTGCTGGTGGTCCTGCCCACGACGCTATGGCGGCGGTGGCGGCAACGGCGGCGCGGAAGGCGGCCGCGCGATGCCTGGTTCGCGGCGGCCGCGACGGTCGCGGCGACCGTGCTCGCTTTACACGCGAACCTGACCGGCTATGCGCCGTTCTACGGCAACACCTGGGCGCGGTGGGAACCGACCTTCGAGTTGTTCCTGCCGCACGGCCTGTCGGTGCTGGCGATCCTGGCGCTGACGATCGCGCTGGAAACCTGGATAGTGCCGCGTCCGCCGCCCGCGGCACCGGTTGCGCTGGCTCCGGTTCCACCGCGACCCAGCCTGTAGCGCCGCCGCTTGCGCCGCGTAACGGCGCCATGTCGTAACGAGCATGTCCGTTTCATCCGTAAGGACTCAAAGACCGCGGCGCCCAACATGCCACGGGCGTCGCGGCTCCGCCGTACACTCCAGCCATGGCCACCCTGCCCGCTGCCGATCCCGTCGCCGAAGCCACCGCCATCGCAGGCTTGATCCGCGACGCTTTCGCCGATTATCACGCGCGCTTCGCCGCGATCACCCGCCGTGCCCAGGGCCGCTTCGAGCGCAGCGACTGGAGCGGCGAGCGCGAGGATGCGGTCGAGCGCATCGAGCTCTACGACCTGTGCATCGCCGAGGCCAGCGACTCGCTCGAACGCCGACTCGGCGAACGCGCCCGCGACCGCGCGCTGTGGTCGGCGGTGCACGCGGCCTACGCCGAGACCATCGCGCCGCTGCTCGACTGCGAGCTCTACAAGACCTTTTTCAACACCCTGACCCGGCGCTTCTTCAAGACCCGCGGGGTCGACCCGGCGATGGAGTTCGTCGCCCTCGACATCGAGCCGACCGACGCCATCACCCATCCGGTCGCGCGCCACAGCTATGCGGTGTCGGAGGACCGCCTGGTCGAGACCTTCATGCGAGTGCTCGGCGACTACCCGTTCGCGGTGCCGTACGCGCATCGCACGCGCTGCGCCGCCGGCATCGCGGTGCGCCTGCAGGAGGATTTGCAGCATTGGGGCCCGCACCCGGTGCGCGCGGTCGAACTGCTCGACACCGTGTTCTATCGCGAACGCCGCGCCTATCTGGTCGGGCGGGTGTTCGGCGAGCGTTCGTTCTCGCCGTGCGTGATCGCCCTGGTCAACGACGGCGGCGCGCTCAAGGTCGATGCGGTGCTGACCCTGCGCAGCGAAGTCGTGCAGTTGTTCAGTTACTCGCGCAGCTATTTCCATGCCGACCTCGGCACGGTCGGCGATGCGGTGGTGTTCCTGCGCACCCTGCTGCCGGGCAAGCCGATCGACGAGCTCTATACCGTGCTCGGCCGCGCCAAGCAGGGCAAGACCGAGCGTTACCGCACCTTCTTCCGCCAATTCGCGGCGCAGCCCGGCGAGCGCCTGATCCGCGCCGAGGGCGAGCGCGGCATGGTCATGGCGGTATTCACCCTGCCCAGCTATCCCCTGGTGTTCAAGATCATCCGCGACCGCTTCGCCTACCCGAAGGAGGTCGCGCGCGAGGACGTCGAGGCCAAGTACTCGCTGGTGTTCCGCCACGACCGCGTCGGCCGCCTGGTCGATGCGCAGCCGTTCCGGTTCCTGCGCTTCCCGCGCGCGCGCTTCGCCCCGGACCTGCTGGAAGAATTGTTGAGCACCTGCGCCAGCAGCATCAGCCTGGACGGCGACGACCTGGTGCTGCACCTGTGCTATGTCGAGCGTCGCCTGCGCCCGCTCAATCTGTATGTGCGCGAGCAGACCGCCGAGGCCGCGCGCGCGGCGGTGATCGACTACGGCCAGGCGATCCGCGACCTGGCCTTGAGCAACATCTTCCCGGGCGATCTGCTGCTGAAGAACTTCGGCGTATCGCGGCACGGCCGCGCGGTGTTCTACGACTACGACGAGCTGTGCCTGGTCACCGACTGCCGCTTCCGCAGCGTGCCGGAGCCGCGCAATCACGAGGAAGAGATGGAATCCGGCGCCTGGTTCTACGCCGCCGGCAACGATGTGTTCCCGGCCCAGTTCCCGCGCTTCCTGGGCCTGTCGCCGGCCCTGCTCGGCGCGCTGATGCACGCGCACGCCGACATCTTCCGCGTCGAATGGTGGCAGCAGGTGCAGGACGGCCTGGTCAGCGGGCGTCACAACGACGTGGCGCCGTACCCGGAGCGGCGGCGGCTGCCTTAGCCGGAAGGCACGCTTAAGAGAGGGGCGGGAAGGCTTGGTCTCGTTCTGTCCTCAACCCAGCGCGCGCAGAAGCAACTCCCCGCGCCGAACCCCACCCTGGCTTCGTGCTCAGTCAGGGCGCTTGCCCTTTTCAAAGGGGCAGTGGATTGCCGACCGTCGTTGCGGCTCCCGTTTGGAAAACGGGTTGGGGATTTGCTTGGTCCGGCGAAGCAGACGAGGCAGGAGCCGTCGAGGAATCGCTTCCCCTCAAGCACACCCATGCGCATCGCCACAGGCGTCCTGGCGGGTCAGGCGCTCGGGGGTGCGGGCGAACCAGGCGCGCCAGCCGGTGACCGCCGCGGTCGCCGAACCCAGCGGGGCGACTGGCTGGGTACGCTCGACTACGGCCGCGGGGGCGGCCTGGGCGAGGTCCTCGTCGGCATCGCGCGGATCGACGAAATGGCCCTGCAGGAACATCAGGTTCTTGTAGATATTCATCGCTCGTCTCCCTGCGGCGCCGGCCCGATATGGGCTGGCTTATTGAGTGATTCGCAAGGTACGCTCGCCCGATACGGCAAAAAAGCGCGCCGTTTGCAAGCCAGACTTGAAAGGGATTCAAGATGAATCGACCGCCGCTGCATGCGCTGCTGGGCTTTGCGACCGCCGCGCGCACGGGCAACCTGACCCGCGCCGCCGATTCGATGAACCTGACGGTCAGCGCGCTCAGCCACCAGATCCGCACCCTGGAGGAACGCCTCGGCCGGCGCCTGTTCGAGCGCGGGCCGCGCGGGGTGCGGCTGACCGCCGACGGCGAGCGGCTGCTGTCGGTGGTCGCGCCGCACCTGGATGCGCTCGACCACGCGCTGCGTCCGTACAGCCCGCGCCGCGACGAAGTGCTGACCCTGAGCCTGATGGCCTCGATGGCCTCGGCCTGGCTGGTGCCGCGGCTCGGCAGTTTCGTCGCCCGCTGCCCGCAGCTCGAACTCAACCTGTTCTCGTCGGCGGCGGTGGTCGATTTCGACCGTGAGCCGGGCATCGACGCGGCCATGCGCGGCGGCTACGGGCGCTGGCCGGGGCTGGTCACCGAGCATCTGTTCAACGAGACCCTGATCCCGGTCGCCAGCCCGGCGCTGATCGAACGCATGGGCGGCGAGTTGCCGGCGCAGGAGGACCTGCACCGCTGGCCGCTGCTCGGCGACCTGTCGCCGTATTGGAAGGACTGGTTCGAACGCTACGGCGGCAAGATGCCGAACCGCTACGTCGCCCATTTCGACGACTCCGAAACCATGCACCGCGCCGCGGTCGAAGGCCTCGGCGTCGCTCTGGGCCGGATGGCGCGCACGCGCCTGCTGATCCAGAACGGCCAGCTGGTGCCGCTGAGCCAATGCCGGCTGCAGATCGATTGGGGCCACTACCTGGTGTACCCGCAACGCTCGGTCGATCACGCCGGGCTGGGTTCGTTCCGCACCTGGCTGCACGAGCAGGCGGCGGCCTATGTCGCCGAGATGGAAGCCGACCACCTCGCCCGCCATGGCCGCAGCGCCAAAACCGCGAACGGTCCCGCGAGCCACCCCGCGAGCCACGGCAACGCCAAGGCCGCCGGCAAGCGCCGTTGAGCACATCCCCGGCACCGGGCGCTTGCGGTAGGCTGACGCCCCCTGTCCGATGCCACCGGAGTCCGTTGCATGGAACGTAACCGTCCCGCTCGTTTGCTGTTGCTCGCCGCGTTGTTGCCTGGCCTGGCCCTGGTAGCGCATGCGCAGAAGCCCGCCGCCAAGGCCAAGGACGCCGAGAGCGCCGCCAAGACCGCCGAACCCGCCGCGAGCGCCGGCAATGCCGCGTTGAAAAAGGCCGTCGCCGGCAGCTGGCGCGACCCCAAGAACGTCGCCCGCGACGCCTATCGTCATCCGCTGGAGACGCTGCAGTTCTTCGGCGTGCGCCCGGACCAGACCGTCATCGAAATCACCCCGGGCGGCGGCTGGTACGCGGAGATCCTCGCGCCGTATCTGGCCGAACGCGGGCGTTACGTCGCCGCGGTGGTCGACCCCGACTCGCAGTCCGAGGACGGGGCGCGCAAGTACTACACCAAGGCCAAGGCGAACCTGGAAACCAAGTTCGCCGGCGCGCCGGCGCAGTTCGGCAAGGCCGTGGTCGCCGCCTACGACAGCTACAAGCCGGCGTTCGGCCCGGCCGCCTCGGCCGACGTCGTGCTGACCTTCCGCAACGTCCACAACTGGCGTTCGGCCGACCAGGCCGAGGGCATGTTCAAGGGCTTCTTCGACGTGCTCAAGCCGGGCGGCACCCTCGGCGTGGTCGAACACCGCGCCAAGGCCGACGTCCCGGCCAGCGACAAGAGCGGTTACGTCGGCCAGGCGCAGGTGATCGCGATGGCCGAAGCGGCCGGCTTCAAGCTCGAGGCCAAGAGCGAGATCAACGCCAATCCGCGCGACACCAAGGACCACCCGAACGGCGTGTGGACCTTGCCGCCGTCCAACGATCACGCGGCTGCCGACGCGGCCAAGTACAAGGCCATCGGCGAAAGCGACCGCATGACCCTGCGCTTCCGCAAGCCGCGCTGAGTCCACGACTGCGCGCCGTAGTACCGCGAGGCGGCCCGCGCCGCCTCGCGTCCTGGCCGGCCCCATCCGCGTGCTGATCGCCTTCAACAAACCGTATGGCGTGCTGTGTCAGTTCACCGACCGCAGCCAGCCGCCGCGGCCGACCCTCGCCGGCTTCGGCCTGCCGCCGGACGTGTACGCAGCCGGGCGTCTGGACCACGACAGCGAAGGCCTGTTGCTGCTGACCGACGACGGCGGCCTGGCCCATCGCCTGACCGACCCGCGGCATAAGCAGCCCAAGACGTACTGGGTGCAAGTCGAGGGCGACCCGCAGGACCCGGCGCTGCGCGCACTGCGCGACGGCGTCGAGCTCAACGACGGCCGCACCCTGCCGGCGCAGGTCGAACGCCTCGACCCGCCGGCGCTGTGGCCGCGCGACCCGCCGGTGCGTTTCCGCAAGACCGTGCCCGATGCCTGGCTGGCGATCACCATCCACGAAGGCCGCAACCGCCAGGTGCGGCGCATGACCGCCGCGGTCGGCTTGCCGACCCTGCGCCTGGTGCGCGTGGCGATCGGGCCGTATCGGCTCGACGGGCTGACGCCGGGGCAATGGAGCCCGCGCTGAGGGCGGCTCCGTCGCGGCAGTGCCACGACGCCTGCGCGAGGTCGCGCACTTCCGCGCCCTTGCAGAACCCCGGGCGTGACGTGGCGCGCTGCGACTGAGACTGAGACATCGAACCTGCGACGTAGTTGCGATGGTGCGGTCGCGGTTCGCGCCGCTCCTACCCTGGATGGCGCCCGGCTTCTACGATCGATCTGCGACCGTCGTCGCATGGATGCAGTCAATCGCGAAATCCCATGAGATATCGACCCGGTTTGATCCCGGGTCCGCCATGGCAGCGCATCGCCGCGCCCTCTAGCGTGCAGTGACGGGCGCGTGCCAGGACCGGCCGATGCGCCACCAGCCAAGTTCTCTCTGGGGAGACCAGCCATGACCCGACTGCGTTCGATTTCGTTCGGCTTCGGCGCGATGCTGTGCGCGTCCGCCGCTTACCTGTCGTATCCCGCGCCCGCCGACAGCGCGGTCGGCCGGGTCGCCGCCGCCGAGGAGCCCGGGTTCGAACAGACCCCGCCGGTGCTCGAAGACAGCTTCATCATCCCGGTCGACGGCAACCCCGGCGGCGATGCGCTGCTGGAGTTCGTCTATGCCAAGGGGCAGGCGCTGCCGGCGGAGATCGCCTTCAACGTCGGCGACAAGCCGGTCACGCTGCAGCGCGATGCGGAGAACCCTCAACTGTATCGGGCGCTCATCCCGTTCGACTTCGACGGCCTGGTCAAGGAACAGGAAACGCGCCAGGCCCTGGCCGCCGAACAGAAGGCCACGGTGCCGAGTTTCGACGGCCGCGAGCACCTCGGCGACAGCCCGATCGCCTTCCTGCCGCCGGACCAGCTGCGCGAGCAGATCGCCGCGCGCGTGCGCATCCGTATTCCCGGCGGCGTGCTGCTCGGCCCGCCGGCGATCGTGCGCCCCGAACGCTCGCTGCTGGTCACCCACCCGGCCGTGGTCGAAGACCCGACCCGCACCTTCGACGCCTGCACCAACGCCGGCAACCCGAACGGCGCCTGGACCTTCAACCGGCTCATGACCAACATGGCCAACCAGCCGCTGACCGGGGTGGACCCGTCCGACTTCGTCGAGAACTGGATCCGCACCTGGAACACCTCGACCACGGTCAACAGCTTCGTGGTGCCTGCGCGCACTTCGGTCAACTCGCAGGTGCTCGCCAGTTGGCCCCGCCTGAGCAACGGCAAGCTCGACCTGAGCCGCTCGCCGATGCGCCTGCTGGCGATCGTCAACCGCGTCGACCTGCGCGGCAACGCCGGCTACGGCGGCGGCAACGCCGGCGAAGGCCGCTTCGTGTTCGGGGTGATCCGCCGCAACACCACCGGCACCTGCACCGTGCACCGCTTCACCGTGATCCTCGAATACGGTGTGCCGATCGCCGGTTGCCCGGCGGTGCGCAGCTTCGCCCAGCAGTGGGGCGCGCTGGGTTCGATGAGCCTGGGCTCGTCGCTGTACAACAGCTCGCTGCAGGCGATCACCGACCAGTTCACCGGCGCCAACGCCGCGCCGCGCAAGCCCAACGGCAGCGCGATCAACCAGATCCGCACCAACGAGTTCCTGCAGAGCCCGTGGGAACTGCGCGAGTTCAACATCGTGCGCGCCACCGCCCAGCTCGGCATCGTGCCGGCCAAGCAGACCCCGAACCACGTGTTCAACAACGCCGGCACCCTGCTCGCCAGCTACGTCAACGCCAACCAGGCGCAGGTGCTGGTCGAACAGCACTCGGTGCCGCTGAGCTATCTGGGCACGCCGTTCCTGACCGGCTCGGTGCGCAATCCGAGCCCCCAGGTGGCCTGGACCCATCCCGGCATCGTCAACAACAACGCCCGCAACAAGCTCTCGCTCAACACCTGCGATGCCTGCCACGGCCGCGAAACCCTGACCACGAGCTTCCTGCACGTGGGCCCGCGCGCGTCCGGCGCGCAGGCGACGCTGTCGCGGTTCCTGATCGGCAACGGCACCCTGGCCAGCCCGACCACCTTCAACATGGCCGACCCGGTGGTCGCCTCGACCGTGCGCAACTACGGCGACCTGGTCCGCCGCCAGGCCGACCTGGCGACCCTGCAGAGCAATGCCTGTTTGTCCGGCGGCGTGTTCCAGCAGGCGCAGTTCCACCCGATGCTGGCCACCCACTGACGGGCGACAGCCGCAGACCGGGAAGGCGCCGCGAGGCGCCTTCTCTCTATCGGGCCGTTTGACCGACCGGCGCGGCCGCCTACTTGCCGTCCGGCGGCGCCACCGGCACCGAGTTCGCGCCCGGCCGCGACAACAACACCACCCCGCCCAGCACCACCGCGGTACCGACCAGTTGGATCGCGGTGATCGCCTCGCCGAGCACCCAGGCGCCGAGGAACACCAGCGACACCGGCCCGATCACCGAGAACTGCGCGGCGGTGCCGGCGCCGAGCCGGGCCACCGCGGCCATGGTGAAGGTCACCGGCAGGAAAGTGCAGAACACCGCGTTCGCCGTCGCCAGGCCGTAGACCTGCCACGGCAGGCCGAGCAGGCCCCCCGGATCGCGCGCGATCAGGTAGTGGATCAGGGTCGCCGCGGTCGACACCACCATCGCGTAGGCGACCAGTTGCAACGAGCCCATGCGCTTGACCAGCTCGCCCGACATGGCGAGGTAGAGCGCGTAGCTGACCGCCGCGCCGAGCACCAGGGCGCTGCCGAACAGCACGTGCTCGCCCTGCACGCGCAGGTTCTCGACCATCACCAGGACCACCCCGGCATAGCTCACCGCGAGCGCGATCCACTCCTTGGCCGCGACCTTGCGCCGGTAGGCGAACAGGCCGATCAGCAACACGATGGTCGGGTTGAGGAACAGGATCAGCCGCTCCAGCGACACCGGCACGTACTCCAGGCCCCAGAAGTCGAGCAGGCTCGACAGGTAATAGCCGAGCACGCCGAGCACCAGGATCAGGCCGAGGTCGCGGCGCGAGGGCAAAGCCTCGCGCCGGCGCGCGCGCCGGGTCTCGCGGATGCCCAGCAACACGAACAAGGGCAACGACAGCGCCATGCGCAGGGTCAGCACGTCGAGCGAATCGACCCCGTAGCGGTATTGCAGCTTGGCCAGGATCGCCTTGGCCGAGAACAGCACCGCACCGCTCGCGGCGAGGGCGATGCCGAGGCGTCGGGCGCGATGCTCGGCGGCGACGGAAGCGGCGGGGGACACAGCGGTCATGGCGGACAGGTCGTCGGACGATCGGTGGAGGTGGGCGGATTCGAACCGCGCCGCGGCGGCAGGCCCGGCAACGAGCGCCGGGCGGCGCCGATCATGGCAGAGCGCTCAGGCCTCGGCGCTGGCCGCATCGAGCGCGGCGATCTGTTCGGCCGACAGGGACAGCCGCGTCGCGGCGAGCAGCTCGCGCAATTGCGCCACGCTGGTCGCGCTGGCGATCGGCGCGGTGATCGAGGGCCGCGCGATCAGCCAGGCCAGGGCCACCTGGGCGGGGGTCGCGCGCTGGGCGGCGGCGACTTCGTCGAGCGCGGCGAGGATGCCCAGGCCGCGCGCGTCGAGATAGCGCGCGACCGCACCGCCGCGGGCGCGGCTCTTGTCGAGGTCGCCGCGGCTGCGGTACTTGCCGGTCAGGAAGCCGCTGGCGAGGGCGTAGTAATTGATCACGCCGAGCCCGCGCTCGCGCGCCAGCGGTTCGAGCTCGGCTTCGTACACCGCGCGGTCGGCGAGGTTGTAATGCGGCTGCAGGGTCTCGTAGCGCGGCAGGCCGTGGCGTTCGGACACGTCCAGGGCTTCGGCCAGGCGCGCGGCCGAGTAGTTGGAGGCGCCGATCGCGCGGACCTTGCCCTGCTCGATCAGCCGGCCGAACGCGCCCAGGGTGTCCTCGAGCGGCACCTTCGGGTCGTCCTCGTGGGCCTGGTAGAGGTCGATGCGGTCGGTGCGCAAACGGCGCAGCGAGTCCTCCACCGCGGCCTGGATGTTGGCCGGCGACAGGCCGGGCCGCTGCGGCCATTTGGCGACCTTGGTGGCGATGAGTATGCGCTCGCGGCGGCCGCCGCCCTGGGCCAGCCAGCGCCCGATCAGGGTTTCCGACTCGCCGCCGGCATTGCCCGGCACCCAGGCCGAGTAAACATCGGCGGTGTCGACCAGGCTGAAGCCCGCTTCGGTGAATGCGTCCAGCAGGGCGAAGCTGGTCGCCTCGTCGGCGCTCCAGCCGAACACGTTGCCGCCGAAGGCGAGCGGCGCCGCCGACAGGGATGAACGGCCGAGCGGTCGCAGGTTCATTGCGGATTCCTTAATCGAACAGCGTCCATGATGCGCCGCCGCATTCGGCCTTGGCATCACCGAATTCGCAACGCCGCGTTGCCGAGCGCGGCGAGTTGCCACAAAGGGCGTGAACTGTTCAGCTTTTTGACTTTTCATCCCGCCTTTGTGTGAAGGTTTCTGTTAACTTTCGACCCGTTTCCTCGCGGTTCATTTATGCGAATTCAGCGTGAAAAACCCGCCCTAGGGGATGCCAAGGACGTATGAGCACTGCCGCGCCATCTACGGGTCGGATTCTCGTCGTCGACGATCAGGCCGCGAACCTGCGCGTCGTCACCGCACTGCTTTCGCGCCAGGGTTACGAGGTCGTGTCCGCCTCGACCGGCGACGAGGCCCTGCGCCTGTACGCCGAGTCGCCGCCGGACTTGATCCTGCTCGACGTGATGATGCCTGGCATGGACGGTTTCGAAGTCATGGCCGCGTTGCGCGCCGGCTCGCCGCTGCGCGTGCCGGTGGTGTTCGTGACCGCCGCCCACGACCGCGACCTGTTGCTGCGCGCCTTCGATGCCGGCGTGGTCGATTACGTCACCAAGCCGTTCCTGCCCGAAGAACTGCTGGCGCGGGTCAACGCCCATGTCGGCCTGAAGCTGACCCGCGACCGCCTCGAGCGCGTCGCCCGCGAGCGCGAGGAACTGGTCAACCTGGTCGCCCACGACCTCAAGAACCCGCTGACCAGCGTGTTGTTCGCCAGCGACCTGCTGCTGCACAACGGCTGCAAGCCCGAGCGCGTGCCGCGCTACCTGCAGATGATCCACGAGAGCGCCGACGACGCGCTCGGCTACATCCGCCATTACCTGGAAAGCCAGGCCGGCACCCGCGAGCAGGCCGCGAGGCAGGGCCGCGCCGACCTCAGCGAGACCCTGGGCTGGCTGGTGCGCCGCTACGAGATGCAGCTCGACGCGCGCGGCATCCGCGTCGAGATCGCCCCGCCGCCGCACGGCACCGCGCAAGTCGCGATGGATCCGCGCGTGCTGCGCCAGGTCAGCGAGAACCTGGTCACCAACGCGATGAAGTACGCCCCCAACAGCGACCTGCTGCTGGCCGCGCGCAACAGCGCCCCCGGCTTCTGGCAGCTGATCGTCGCCGACCGCGGCCCCGGCATCCCGGTGGCGCGCCAGCGCGAACTGTTCAAGCCCTTCGTGCGCCTGCACGACGAAGACGTCGACGACGGCCTGTCGAGCGGCCTGGGCCTGTCGCTCGCGAAACAGATCGTCGTCAACGCCGGCGGCCAGCTCTGGTACGAGGAGCGCAAGAACGGCGGCTCGCGTTTCATCATCGAGTTGCCGGAGGCGGCCGCGGAGTAACGCGGTTGGCGTTGGCGTGGGCGTTGCCATGAGAGCTTTGTGCCGACCTTGGGAGCCCGCCCCTGTAGGAGCGACGTGAGTCGCGACCGCGGGACGCGCAGAGACAACAGGCCGTCGTCATTCGTCGAAGCGGCGCGCCCTCGCCCGGGCAGGAGCGGCGCGAGCCGCGACCGCGCCGTTACGGTCTTGCGGCGCCTCTCTCAATCGAACGAGTTCAAAGATCAAGATCAAACCCAAAGCTTCCGCCACTGAAGCGGCGGGTTACTTTCTTTTGTCTGAAGCAACAAAAGAAAGGTAACCAAAGAAGTTGCTTTTCTTTGAATCACCAGCCCGCACGATCGGTGCATCCGCGGTGATTTTTCATACGGGACATCCTTGTCCCGATGAAAAACGTCGCGCATCCCTGCGCGCCGCCCTCCGGGTCTTCGATTACCTTCCCGAGTGCGAGGCGGCGCACAGCCAAAGCAAAGGCCGCGGTCGCAAACAGCTGCGCGCGCGACGTCACCGTCCCCTGTAGGAGCGACGTGAGTCGCGACCGCGGAACGCGCAGGGACCTCAACGCCTATGTCATCCATCGAAGTGGCGCGCTTTCGCCAGGGTAGGAGCGGCGCAAGCCGCGACCGCGCCGCGACGGTCTTGCGGCGCTTCTTTCAAGAAACATCAGATAGCTGAAGTGTCGCGGTCGCGGCTTGCCGCTCCTACTCTTGGGTGCCGCGATCCAGACGCGTCGACGACGGCGCGCCCAAACGAACGAGGCCGACGCTTTCGCGTCGGCCTCGGGTATGTCGGGGTGGTACGGCATAGCCCGTCGCGATCCGGCGGTCTGCAAACAGGCCGTCGGTCGTTTGGGCGCAACCCGCGTGCGTTTATTCGCTGGCGCTTGCTTCGCTGGCCGACTTGCGGGTACCGGACTTGCGGCGCGAGGCGCTGCCGTTCGCGCGGCGCGCGTCGATGCGGCGCGCGCTGCCTTCGATCGGATCGCCTTCCGCCTGCTGGCGGGCCTTGCGGCGTGCGGCGGCGTACCAAAGCAGGCCGGCGCCGGCCACGGCGGCGGCCGCGATCATCGGGTTGCGGCGGATGAAGACACCGGCGGTGCGTGCGCCGGTCTTCAGCGCGCCCAGCTTGACGCCCGTTTCCAGCCACTGGCCGGCGTTGGGCACGTGCTGCCTGATGTTGTCGCCAACCGACGACACCAGTTCCAGCGCGCGATCCGGCAAAGAAGTGAACTTGCTCATCGTGTCGATCCTGTGACGAGAGAAACGGGGTCCAGTGTCGACGCGGGGGCGTTGAAATTCTGTGAGCGCTCCCGCGCCGGACCGGCTCCCCGCTGAATACGGCGCGGTATCGGCGGCCTCGGCCGATGCGCGTCGCCCGCCGCCGCCCCGGCGGGGCGGCGCAAGACTCAGGTGCCGCGCGGTTTGGCGCGGTGGGTCGCGGTCGCCGTCCACGGGTCGTCGGGCCAGGGGTGCTTGGGATAGCGCCCCTTCATTTCCTTCCTGACCTCGGGATAAGTGCGCTCCCAGAAACCGCGCAGGTCCTGGGTGACCTGCAGCGGTCGCCCCGCCGGCGACAGCAGGTGCAGGGTCAGCGGCACGCGGCCTTCGGCGATGCGCGGCGTATCGGCCAGGCCGAACAGCTCCTGCAGTTTCACTGCCAGCACCGGCGCGACCGCGGCGCCGCGTCCGTCGGCGGCATGCGCGTCGTAGGCGTAGTCGATGGCGCGCTCCATCCCCGACGGCACCGCCATGCGGGTCGGCGCGAGCGCGTCGAGCCGCTGCCGCCACGACCAGTCCGAGAGCGAGCGCAGGGCTTCGCCGAATGCGGCCTCGTCGAGCGCGTCGAGGCGGGTCCTGCCCCGCAACGCCGGCTTCAGCCAGTCGTCGAGGCCGGCCATCAAGGCCTCGTCGGAGAGGTCCGGCAACGCGTTCTCGCCCTGCGCCAGCTCGGGCATCCATTCGCGCAGACAGCGCACGCGGGCGCGCCACTGGCGCAGGCCGCCGGTCCACGGCAAGGCATCGAGGCCGAGTTGGCGCACCGCGTCGACCAAGGCATCGGCGTAACGCGAGGGGTCGGGTTTGGCGAGTGGGCGGCTGTCGAGCACGATGCGGTCGTAACGGCGCTCGCGCACCGCCGCGATCGCGCGCGCGGCGGCGTCCCACACCACCCGGTCCTCGCTGACGAAGCGCTGCGGAAACTCGCGCTCCAGCCGTGCTTCGTCGAGCGGCGAGGCACGCAGCACGCGCGCGTCGCGCGGGTCGTCGCGCAGTTCGCTGATCACCAGCCAGGGCTCGCCGTAGACCGCGCTGTCGTCGAACAACTTGGCGCTGCGGCCGTTGGCGAGCTGATAACGGTAAGGGTCGCTGGGGTGCTGGCGGGCGATGCGGTCCGGAAACGCATGCAGCAACAGATCGCCGAGCGCGTGCGCGGGCACCTGGTTCGGCGGGGTCGCCTCGACGCGCAGGCGGCGGCGCCATTGCCTGGCGGCCTGGTCGAGCGCGGCCAGGGCCGAACGCGAGGCCTCGGCCGGAGCCCGGCCCTGGCGGAACGCGGCCAGCGCCT
>NZ_JBPKJP010000023.1:0-46293 GCF_051217035.1 Lysobacter sp. 1R34A | reverse complement strand
TCGACCTCGCCGAAGCCGAGGCTGCGCGCGAGTTCGGCCAGGCGCGCGCTGGCCGCGCTGACGTGCGCCTGGCGCAGCCGCGCGCCGGCTTCGCCGGGCAATTGGGCGAGCACGCGTTGCAGCGCTTCGCCGCTCGACAGCGGCAACCACAGCGGACCCTCGGCACCGAGCAGGCGCGCGATCTCGAATCGCGACAACGCGCCCGGCTCGCGTACGTAGATGTCGGCGCGCAGCACGCGCGCGCCGCGCGCTTGCAACGCCGGCGCAAGCACGCCGCGTCCGCCCGCCGCAGTCAGCAAACCGAACGCTTCGTCGTCGAAATGTTGCAGTTCCGCCAATGCGAGCAGGCCTTCGCTGTCCATGCGCTGCGGCCACCGCACCTCGTCGATGCCGAGCTCGCGTAAAGCCGCGGCGGTGCCCGCGCCGACCGCGTACCAGCGCTGGCCGGCGCGCGCCGTCAGCGACGGTTGCAGATCGCGCAACGCGCGCGCCGCGGCCGGACTGGTGACGAGGACGTGCGGCGCCGCCAATGCTTCCGATAACGCACGCCGGGAGGCCGAATCGTTCTGCGTGCGCACCGACCATGGCGAAAGCTCGATCAATCCGCCGCCGTACTGTGCGGAGATACGACGAAGTTCTTCGTGATCGCCGCTCGGACGCAGTGAGATCACGTACCATCCCGGCGGTTGTCGCAGCTCGCGGCTCATGCGAACAGCTTCGCACAGCACCGCCGATCGCTGCACTCGCCGGTGGCCGCCGTCTCCGACGCGACACTCAATACTCCCCCGAACTGCAATGCCTTCGATGACTTCCGACGCCGCTCTGCAACGCCTTCATCAGCACTACCAATCGATGCCGCCGGTCGCGGCCATGCAGGTCAACATCGCCGGTTACGACGGCTCGCGCCTGCGCCTGCACGCGCCGCTGTCGCAACACGTCAACGACAAGGGCTGCGCCTTCGGCGGCAGCCTGGCCTCGATGATGACCCTGGCTTCCTGGGGCGTGATGTCGCTCGGCATCGAACAGGCCGGCCTCAAGGCCGAGGTGTTCGTCGCCGACAGCCAGACCCGCTACCTCGCGCCGCTGTTCGCCGACCTGGACGTGCACGCCGAGCTCGCCCCGGGCGCCGACTGGGACAGCTTCCTGACCACCCTGCGCGAGCGCCGCCGCGCCCGCACCTCGCTGATCGCGCGCGCGCTGCTGCCCGAAGGCGGGATCGCGACCGAGTTCACGGCGCGCTACGTGGCCATCGCTAAGCCCTGACGCGAACGGTAGGATGCACGCCGAACGTCCTTTCCGCCGGAGTCCGCGATGCGCCCGCTTTCGAACAGCTCGCTCCTGATGCGCTTGCTGCAGCTCGCCCTGGTGTTGTCGTGGGCGGCCGCGCTCAGCGGCTGCCAGACCACCGGCACCCAGAACAACAAGATCAGCGAGACCCAGTACGCCTACTCGGCGGCGATCCGCTGGGGCGACTTCGAGGGCGCGGTCAACCTGATCGAGCCCAAGCTGCGCAAGCAGCAGGCGCCGACGCCGATGCAACTGGAGCGCTACAAGCAGATCCAGGTCTCCTCCTACCGCGACGTCGGCACCGAGATGGACAAGGAAAAGGGCACTGCGGTGCGCCTGATCGACATCGGCGTGATCAATCGCCACACCCTGGCCGAGCGCACCGTGCGCTACACCGAGGCCTGGACCTGGGACCCGGAAGCCAAGACCTGGTGGCTGGTCAGCGGCCTGCCGGACTTCTGGGCCGGCCAGTAAGCACGCGTCCGGCCGCCCGCTCCGGGCGACCCGTTCGGGCCTCGCTTTTGCGCCGCCGCGCGCGCTGGGCGACAATCGCCGCCCGTTCGGGCCTGCGCGAGTCCGATTCCGCCCGCCCGACCTTGTGAGCCCGACCCTGTGAGCATGTCCCCGTGAGTCTTGAAGAACTGCTGGCGTTCGCCGGCCGCCACCTGTACCTGTCGCTGGGCTTCGCCGGCCTGACCGTGGCCATCGTCTACACCGAGATCGCGCGCCTGTTTCGCGGCTACAAGGCCCTGCGCCCGGCCGAACTGACCGCGCTGATCAACCGCGACAACGCCCTGGTCGTCGACCTGTCGGCCAGCACCGAGTTCGAGAAGGGCCACATTCCGGGTAGCCGTTCGGTCCAGCCGAGCCAGTTCGACCCGGAAAGCAAGCTGCTCGCCAACGCCAAGACGCTGCCGGTGGTGGCGGTCTGCCGCACCGGCCAGGCCTCGGCCGACGCCGCCAAGCGCCTAAAGAAGGCCGGCTTCGAGCAGGTCTACTGGCTCGACGGCGGCATCCAGGCCTGGCAGCAGGCCGATCTGCCGCTGATCAAGGGCCGCGGCTGAGCCCTGCCGCGGCGGCGCGAACCTGTCGCGCCAGCGCCACGGGCGCGGCCTAGACTGCGCCCCATCCACCCTCGATAGCCGCTGTGCGTGATCCCGGTCCGGGGGTTTGGTCCCGGTCCGCGCGAGCGGGCATAATCGACCTCTTTTCTGAATTCCGCTGGGGAGTCACCCGAATGTCCGAAGAAAACGTCAACGGCGCCGTCGCGCCGGCCGAAGCCGCAACCGGCCCCGCGTTCACCGTCGAGAAGATCTACGTCAAGGACGTCTCCTTCGAGGTGCCCGGCGCTCCGGCCGTGTTCGCCGAAGCCGCGCAGCCGCAGCTGCAGCTGAACCTGTCGCAGAACGTGCAGCGCGTCGGCGAGAACGCCTTCGAAGTCGTGCTCGGCGTCACCCTGACCTGCAGCGCCAACGACAAGCCGATGTACCTGGCCGAAGTGAAGCAGGCCGGCGTGTTCGGCCTGATCGGCTTCGACGCGGCGACCCTCGACGCGATGCTCGGCACGCACTGCCCGAACGTGCTGTACCCGTACGCGCGCCAGCTGGTCAGCGACCTGATCCAGGCCGGCGGCTTCCCGCCGTTCTTCCTGCAGCCGATCAACTTCGACGCGCTGTACGCCGAAGGCGTGCGTCAGCGCGGCGCCCAGTCCGAAGGCGGCCTGGCCGACGCGGAAACCGCGGGCAACGCCTGAGCCCCGGCTCGCTTCGCGCATGAGCCAGGATCCGTCGCCGGCGGTTGCGCCGAAGCTACGCGTGGCGGTGCTCGGTGCCGGTTCCTGGGGCACCGCGCTCGCCGCACTGATCGCCCGGCACGGTCATCCGACCGTGCTGTGGGGCCGCGACGCCGAGGGCGCCGCGGCCATCGACACGCGGCATGAAAACCCGCGTTACCTGCCCGGCATCGCCTTGCCGGACTCGCTGCGCGCGACCACCGACCTGGCCCTCGCCCTGCGCGAGGCCGACCTGGTCCTGGTGGTGGTGCCCTCGCACGCCTTCGCCGAAACCCTGCGCCAACTCGCGCCGCACCGTCCCGCACGCGCCGGCGTGGCCTGGGCGACCAAGGGCTTCGAACCCGGCAGCGGCCGTTTCCTGCACGAGGTCGCCACCGAAGTGCTCGGCGACGAGGTCCCGCTGGCGGTGGTGACCGGCCCTTCGTTCGCGAAGGAAGTCGCGCAAGGGCTGCCGACCGCATTGACCGTACACTCCGACGATGCCGGCTTCGCCCAGAGCGTCGCCGACGCCCTGCACGGGCCGGCCTTCCGCGCCTACACCGGCGACGACATGCTCGGCGCCGAGCTCGGCGGAGCGATGAAGAACGTGCTCGCGGTCGCCACCGGCGTCGCCGACGGCATGCAGCTCGGCCTCAACGCGCGCGCCGGCCTGATCACCCGCGGCCTCAACGAAATGCTGCGCCTCAACCAGGCCATCGGCGGTCAGCCCGAAACGTTGATGGGCCTGGCCGGCCTCGGCGACCTGGTGCTGACCTGCACCGGCGATCTGTCGCGCAACCGCCGCCTGGGCCTCGCCCTCGGCCGCGGCCAGTCGATCGAGGACGCGGTGCGCGAGATCGGCCAGGTGGTCGAATCGGTGCAGACCGCCGACGAGGTGATGCGCCAGGCCGAACGCCACGGCGTCGAATTGCCGATCTCCAACGCGGTGCGCGCGGTGCTGCACGGCGAGATCACCCCGGCCGACGGTCTGCGCAAGTTGCTTTCGCGCGAACAGAAGCCCGAATACCCGACCGACCTGTTCGGTTGAGTCGCAACGCCGGCGCGGTCGCCGGCATCGCCGCCTTCGCTGTTGCATCCGCCGCGCCGAGCGCGCGGCGCCCCACTGCCTCGAACCCTTCGGGAAAGGAACTCCTATGCCTCGTATGCGGGCCGTCTGGCCACTCGTGTTGTCCCTGTTGTCGCTCCCGGCCTTCGCCGCCGCGCCGCCTTGCGGCAGCTATGCGACCGACGATTCCAGCGATCGCCTGATCTTCGAGGGCAGCCGCGTCGAGCTGCGCGACGAGGACGGCTTCCTTTCGGATTTTTCGCCCTACGGCTACCGGGTCGAAGGCGACATCCTGTGGCTGCGCTCAGGCGACAGCAACCTGCTCAAGACCTACCGCATCGAGAGCGACGGCCGTCTGGTCCAGCAAGCCGATCGTTTCGACAGCGGCGGCGCGGTCTATAAACAGGTCGCCAAGGGCCAGTGCCAAGCGGCAAGCGCGCCGGTCGTGGCGGTCGCGCCGCTCGAAGGCAAGGAACGCGGCGACGACCAGCGCGATTGCGCGCTCGGCGACGTCCAGTCCTGCGTCGCGGCGATCGAATACGACCACCGGCTCGCCCCGGCGCAACGCGCGGCGAAACTGGAACCGCATTGCCGCCGCGACCGCAGCGCTTACGCCTGCAAGCAATGGGTCAAGGCGCTGAGCGCCGGACAGGACGGCGACCCGGTCTACATGTTCCGCACCGAGCGCGTGTCCGAGGCAGGTTTGGCCGTGTTGCGTCTGTCCTGCCGCGAGATCGGCAACGGCGAGGCCTGCGCCGCCTTGGCCGATCAGCAATGGCTGGCCGGGCGCTATGCCGATGCGCGCGACAGCTTCGCCTTCGCCTGCGACGGCAAGCGGTCCAAGGACGCCTGCAAGCGCGTGCGGGAGTTGAGCGGACTGGCCCTGAGCAACGACCCGCCGCGCCAGTCGCCGCGCCAGCCCTGCGGCAGCTACGCCTCCGCCGACAGCGAATCGAGCCTGTTCGGCCTGTTCCGGTTCGGCGACGGCCAGGGGGCGAGCGTCTCGGAAGAAGGCGAGTTCGACCTGCGCTATCGCCTGCGCGGAGACGAAGTGCTGGTGCGCCACGACAAAGGCGACGATTTCGTGCTGCGCTGGCTCGACGCCGACACCCTGGTCGGCATGGACGACTGGACCCGCTACAAGTCCTACCGGCGCAGCGAGCCGGCGCAGTGCGAGGCCATCGCGATGCCGGTGGCCGGCAAGCCGCTCAGGGAAACCCCGTACCAGGTCGACCACTGCGCCTTGACCGATCCCGGCGGCGCCGCGGCTTGCTGCGCGAAGGGCTCGATGTCGTCCTGCATGGGCGAGGGCCACATGGCCGCGCTCGCCAACGACTGGGCCAAGGCCGCGCGGTCCTACGACAAGGTCTGCGCGATGCACGTGCGCGAAGGCTGCGGCAACCTCGTCGCCGCGTACCACAACACCGGCGACGACACGCTGCTCGCCGGCATCCGCAAGGTCTGCGCCGACACGCCCGATTCGGTGGCCTGCGAAGAACTGCAACTGGCCAGCCCGCAGCAGGTCGAACAAAAACGCCTGGAGCGCGAGATGGCCCGGGAACTGCAGAAGATGCTGCAGCAAGGCGAGAAGGACGGCGAGGCGCCGCCGGCGCCCGAGGGCGAGCGCTGAGTACGAGTCCGGGGCGTTGCGATCGGCAGCGAGCGGGCTTCGCGGCAGGCGGGCGCTAACGCGTCGCGGCAGCGATGCGGCCGCTGACGGCGCGGCGAAAAAAAGAGCCCGGCCTTTCGGCCGGGCTCGATCGCGACGTTTCGGGGGAGAGAGAGACGGATCGCGGTGTTGCGGAATACTTATCGGTAGCGCTTTCTATCAGAAGCTGAAGCGCGGGCCGATGAAGAATTCCTTCTCGCCGCCGTCGATGAACTTGGCGTCGGCGGTGATGCCCCAGTTCTGGTTGAACTTCACCAGGGTGCCGATACGGCCGTAGAACTTGCCGTCGTAATGCTTGTCGTAGTCCTGGTAGCCGGCGAAGGCATAGCCTTCCCAGTTCGGCGTCAGGGTGCCGTTGACGCCGGCTTCGACGCTGCCGCCCTTGAGCTTGTACTCGCCGAACGAATCGAAGTCGGCCTTGTTGTTCTCGTAGGCGATGCGGGTCACCAGGTCGACGCGCTTGCTCAGCTCATGGTTGTAGCCCACGCCCAGGCGCCAATGATCGACATCGTGGCCGGGAATGCGGACGTTGCCGAACACCGCATCGTTCCAGTTGTACGAATCGGTCTTCTGTTGGTTGTAGCTGCCGAACACATGGAAGTTCGGGTGGAACGCATACGAGCCGCCGATGGCCCAGCCGTCGGCGTCGGAGTACTTGTTCTCGCCGTCGGTCTTGGCATAACCGGCTTCGGCGTAGGTGTAGGACACGCCTTCGGCCGCGGAAGCTGCGAACGGCAGGGCGGCGGCGAGGGTCAGGGCAAGCAATGCACGCTTCATAAGGTCTAAGCCTCTTTATTGGTTTTATTCCGAAGCCTCGCGCCTCGGTATGAGGCGTCGTGTGGATTCGGTGTGCGCAGTATCGGCATCGCGCATCAATCGAACCTGAATTTTGTGTGCCTTTTTACAGGAACTAAACGTTCTGCTTACGGTACTTGGACATTCTCCTAGGCCGTAAGTCACGGATTTTTTCGCTTGGTTCAGCTCGCGGCGACGCAATCTGGCTCGCGCCTGAATGTTTTGTTCCGCCGCATTCGGCAAAGCCGCGGTGTCGCATCGGCGCGCGATGCAAGAAACGGATATCGCTGCGCGCGATCGCGAGCGGAGAATGCGATCGACCCGACTGCCCGGCGCAAGCCACGACCATGACGTTTGTCATCGATCGCCCCACACGTCCGGCGCCGCCGGACGAACCTTCCGCCCTTGACGAACGCATCGGCGGCCTGGACTGGACGGCCATCGCCGCCGATCTGGACGCCGGCGGCCATGCGTCGCTGCGCTCGTTGTTGAGCCGCGAGCAATGCGAGGCCATCGCCGCCGGCTACGAGGACGAAGCGCGTTATCGCAGCCGCGTGATCATGGCCCGGCACGGTTTCGGCCGCGGCGAATACCGTTACTTCCGTTATCCCTTACCCGAGTTGGTGGAAGGTTTACGCCAGGCCTGCTACCCGCGGCTGGCGCCGATCGCGCAGCGCTGGAACGAGGCGATGGGGATCGGGGTGGCGTATCCGCCGCGGCTCGACGACTTCCTCGCGCGCTGCCATGGCGCCGGCCAGACCCGGCCGACGCCGCTGCTGCTGCGGTACGCGAGCGGCGATTACAACTGCCTGCACCAGGACCTGTACGGCGAACACGTGTTTCCCTTGCAGGTCGCGATCCTGTTGTCGCAGCCGGGACGCGATTTCGAGGGCGGCGAGTTCGTGTTGACCGAACAGCGCCCGCGCATGCAGTCGAGGGTCGAGGTGGTGCCGCTGCGGCAGGGCGATGCGGTGGTGTTCGCGGTCAACCAGCGCCCGGTGCGCGGCGCGCGCGGCCATTACCGGGTGGCGATGCGCCACGGCGTCAGCCGCCTGCATTCCGGGCAGCGGCACACGCTCGGTCTGATCTTCCACGACGCGAACTGAGCGCGGGCCGCGGCGATCGCGCGCGAGCGGTGTTGCAGGAATGAACGACCCGGGCGTGACCGTGTTCGCATGGCGCCGGCGTTGGCTAGGAAGTCGCGGCCCATGCGCCGCGACGACGCGACGATGACCGCTCGCGGTGCGCGCCCGCAGGCGCGCGCCGATGCCGGAGGCTTCGCGCGTCCATGGACGTAGTCGCCGTCAGGGAGTCAGCTCATGGCATTGCACGAACAAGCGTATATCCGTCGCGAACTGGAGTTTCCGGGGCCCCTGAGCAATGGGGCGAGCGGAGTCGGCGCGCGGCGCATCCAGGAATGGCTGGGGTTTCACGGCAACGGCACGCCGATCGACGGCAAGTTCGGCCCGGCCACCAACCGCGCCATCGGGGCCTTCGCCGAGCGCAAGCGCCTGAGCTATGCGGGCAGCTTGAATCAGGAGGTCTGGGCGGCGTTGACCGAACCGATGACGCGCGTCGTCGGCTTGCCGGCGAAGGCGCCGAACAAGAGCTATCCGCAGCTCGTGCGCTGGTTCGCCGAGCAGCACTTGGCCGAGCATCCGGTCGAGCTCGGCGGCGCCAACCGCGGGCCGTGGGTGCGCATGTACATGAAGGGCAGCGAAGGCGAGGCGATGCTGTGGTGCGCCGGCTTCGTCAGCTTCGTCGTGCAGCAGGCCGCCGAGAAGGCCGGCCGCGCCGCGCCGATCGCCGGCAGCTTCGGTTGCGACGAACTCGCCCGCCAGGCGAAGGCGGCCGGGCGCTTCGTCGCCGGCAAGAACGTCGCCCACAACGGCGGCTTCGGCGCGCTCGGCGCCTGCGGCATCTTCCTGGTGCGCAAGACCGCCAGCGACTGGATCCACACCGGCTTCGCCTTCGACGGCGGCGAGGAGAGTTTCCTCAGCATCGAGGGCAACACCGACCACAAGGGTTCGGCCAACGGTTTCGAAGTCGCGCGTCGCACCCGCCGCACCGCCGCCAACGATTTCATCCGCCTGGCCTGATCGCGGCGATACCTCGCCGCGCTGCGCGTCGCGATCCGCGACCCTGCCTGCGCTCCGCCGGCCAGACCGGCGGAGCGGCTTCGCTGCGTCCACGCCGATCCGCCAGACGAAATCTCGACGGGGCGTATTGACGCGCCCTCGACCCCGACTTACATTGCCGCGTAGATGAAATGATATATCGTTTCATTTCACATTCGGCATGGGGCGAGGATCACAGTGAGCGCAGGCAAGCAGGGCAGCCGGGCAGGTGCGGCGTACTTCGGGCGGATGACGCTCGCATCGGCTTTGGCATCGGTGGCGTTGGCGCCGCCGGCGGCGGCACAGGAGGCCGCCGGCGGCGCGGCGGCGACCCTGCTCGACACGGTCACCGTCGAAGGCCGGCGCGCCGCGGTCGCGCCGCTCGACACGCCCAGCGCCACCGGCTCGCGGCTCGGCCTGACCGTGCGCGAGACCCCGGCGATGGTCGAGGTGCTGGGCCAGGACACGATCCAGGCGCGCGGCCTGCGCGGCAGCGTCGACGCGCTCAATGCCGCGCCCGGCGTGCTGGCCGGACAGTTGCCGTCGTCGCCGGGCATGACCTCGATGCGCGGCTTCACCGGCGGCGCCATCGCCTTGCTCTACGACGGCGTGCGCCAGACCGCGGCTCCGCTGGTGACGCGCGACTTCGACAGCTGGAGCTTCGAGCGCATCGAGGTGCTCAAGGGCCCGGCCTCGGTGCTGTACGGCGAGGGCGCGCTGGCCGGCGCGATCAACCTGGTGCCGAAGCGGCCGCAGCTCGGCGACAGCACTGTGGACGCCCGCGCCTTCGAGGCCATGGCCGGCTGGGGCCGCTTCGGCAGCCAGCGGTACGCGGTCGACGCGAACTTCCCGGTCGGCGACCGCTTCGCCCTGCGCGCGGTGGCCAGCCACCGCCGCGGCGACGGTTACCTCGACGACACCGCCAGCGAGGCGACGTCGGCGACGCTGGCCGCGCGCTGGCGCCCGAGCGAGGCGCTCGACATCGATCTGGCCCTCGATCACTACGAAGACGACTACGACACCGCCTACTGGGGCACGCCGCTGCTGCCCCGCGCGCTCGCGCGCGACCCGAGCGGGCTGGTGCGCAGCGGCAACGACTACGTGCTCGACCGCTCCCTGCGCAAGCGCAACTACAACGTCGACAACGGCGTCCAGGACGCGCGCAGCGACTGGCTGCGCTCGCGGGTCCACTGGCGGATCGGCGACGGCCTGCGCTTCAGCAACGAGTTCAGCTACTACGACGCCAAGCGGCGCTGGATGAATTCCGAGACCTACGCCTATAACCGCCGCAGTGGCCTGCTCGATCGCGGCATCACCCGGATCGAACACGAGCACCGCTTCTGGGTCGAGCGCGCGACCCTGTTCTCGGAGCGCCTGCTGGCCGGGCGGCGCAACCGCGCCTCGGTCGGAGTGGAGTTCAGCGACGGCGACTTCTTCGTGATGCGGCGCTTCGGCACGACCAGCGCGGTCGATCCGTTCGCGCCGGCCCGCGGCCGGTTCTCGTTCGAGGACGACGCGCGCAACTTTCCCGGCGCCGGCAACCGCGTGGACTTCGACTCGACCACCCGCGTCGCCTCGGTGTTCGCCGAAGACGCGCTCAACCTGACCCCGCGCTGGCTGTTGCTGGCGGGGCTGCGTTACGACCGGATCGAACTCGAGCGCAGCATCCGCGACCTCAACACCGCCGCGCTGACCCGCTTCGAGCGGCGTTACGAGCCGCTGTCGTGGCGGCTCGGCACGGTGTTCGACCTGAGCCCGAAGACCCAGTGGTTCGCCCAGTACAGCGAGGCGGTCGCGCCGGTCGGCAGCCTGCCGCTGCTGTCGCTGGCCAATTCGCGCTTCGAGCTGACCCACGGCCGCGCCGTCGACGCCGGAATCAAGAGCAGTTTCTGGCAGGACCGGGTCGACGTGAGCCTGGGCGGCTACTGGATCGAACAGGACGACATCGTCACCCGCGATCCGGCCAACGCGAATCTGTCGGTGCAGGGCGGGCGCCAGTCCTCGCGCGGCATCGAACTGTCGGCATCGGCGAAGTTGAGCCGCGGCCTGCGCCTGGACGCCGGCTTCGCCGCGCTCGATGCGCGCTTCGACGAACTGCGCGAAGCCGGCGGCGTCGACCGCGCCGGCAAAGTTCCGCCGAATGTGCCCGAACGCGTCGCCAACCTGTATGCGAGCTATCGCTTCGAAGCGATTCCGCTGACTCTCGGCGGCGGCGTGCGCCACGTCGGCGCGTTCTACACCAACAACGCCAACAGCATCCGCGTCGCCGGCCACGAGGTCTGGGACGCCTCGCTCGCCTACCGCCTGCCGTTCGGCGAGATCGCCCTGCACGGGCGCAACCTCGGCGACGCCTTCTACGCCGACTGGTCCGGCGGCGCCGCCGACCAACTGGTGATCGCGGCGCCGCGCAGCGTCGAACTGACCTTCCGGGTGACCCTATGAGCCTGCTCGAAACCCGCAGCGATGCGCTGCGCCTGCATGCGGTGCGCAAGGACTTCGGCGCGCGCCATGCACTCGAGGCCTTGTCGCTGGCGATCGCGCCGGGCGAGGTGTATGCCTTGCTCGGGCCGAACGGCGCCGGCAAGACCACCACCTTGAACCTGATCCTCGGCTTCCTCAGCCCGGAATCGGGCCATATCGACGTCGCCGGCGTCCGCGTCGACCGCGATCCGCTCGCGGCGCGGGCGAAAATCGCCTATCTGCCGGAAACGGTGATGCTGCACCCGAGCCTCGACGCGATCGAGAACCTGAGCTATTTCGCTCTGCTCGGCGGGCGCCGGCTCGACGAGGCGCAAGCGCGGGCGCTGCTGACCGAAGCGGGCTTGCAGGAAGAAGCGCACACGCGCCGCGCCGCCGGTTTCTCCAAGGGCATGCGGCAGAAGGTCGGGCTGGCGATCGCGCTGGCCAAGAATGCGCAGTTGCTGCTGCTCGACGAACCCACTTCGGGGCTCGACGCCAGCGCCGCCAACGATCTGTCGCAAGGCGTGCGCGCCGCGGCCAGGCGCGGCATCGCGGTGCTGATGGCGACCCACGATCTGTATCGGGTCAAGGACGTGGCGCATCGGCTAGGCATCCTGCGCGCCGGGCGGCTGCTGGTCGAACGCCACACCGACGAGCTGTCGGCGACCGAGATCGAAGCCCTGTACCTGGAGCAGCTCGCCGCATGAGCGCGTCGCTGACCGGTTACGAATGGACCCTGCTGCGCCGCGACCGCCGCGCCTGGTGGGCCTTGCTCTGCCTCGGCGCGCTGGTGCTGCTGGCGTTCGCGGTCAATCTGGAGGCGCTCGCCACGGCCAATGCGGCCAAGAGCGAGGTCGCCCGCGCCGAACGCGCACGCTGGCTCGGCCAGGGCGAGAAAGACCCGCATTCGGCCGCGCACTACAGCATCTACGCGTTCAAGCCGACGCCGGTGCTGGCCGCGCTCGATCCCGGCGTGGAGCCCTTCGTCGGCCAGACGGTCTGGCTCGAAGCGCACGTGCAGAACGACATGCTGTACCGGCCGCAAGGCGAGGCCTCGACCTTGCAGCGCGCCGGCCTGGTCAGCCCGGCCGGCCTGCTGATCGGCTTCGCGCCGCTGGTCGCCTTCCTGCTGGCGTTCACCGCGGTGGCGATGGACCGCGAGCGCGGCACCTTGCGCCTGGCGCTCGGCGCGGCGATCCGGCCGCGCGCGATCGTGATCAGCAAGGCGCTGGCGATCTGGACCGCGCTGGTGCTGGTCCTGTTGCTGCCGGTGACGCTGGTCGCCGCCGCATCGACCTTCGTGCTGGGCGCGTTCGATCTCGACACGGCAACCCGCCTGGCGTTGTGGGCGCTGGCGATGGCGCTGTACCTGGCCTTGCTGACCGCGGTCGGCATCGCCGTGTCGATGCTCGCCGGCAGCGTGCGCGCGGCCCTGGCCGTGTTGTTCGGTCTGTGGATCGTGTTCGGCCTGGCCTTGCCGCGCTGGGCCAACAGCGCGGTCGACAGCGCGCAGCCGCTGCCGTCGACCCAGGCGGTCAAGCAGCGCCTGATCGACGAAGCGCCGGCGTTCTGGACCGCCGAGGACGCCAAGGCCAACCAGGCCAAGCTGCTGGCGAAGTACGGCGCGGCCAGCAAGGACGAGTTGCGGGTGGACCTGCGCGGCGCCGAACTCGATCTGAGCGAGCGCCATTCGCATGCGGTGTTCGACCGCGTGCTCGGCGGCTTCTACGATCGGGTCGAGGCCCAGGACCGCAGCTACGCGCTGCTCGGCCTGTTGTCGCCGATGGCGGCGATGCAGAGCCTGTCGCCGGCCCTGGCCGGCAGCGACTTCGTCCATCACCGCCGCTTCGTCGATGGCGCCGAGCGCTATCGGCGCGAGCTGGTCAATCGGATGAACCAGGACGTGATGGCGCATCCGCTCAACGGCGAGGGCGCGCGCCATACCAACGATGTGTCGCTGTGGGCGCAGATCCCCGAGTTCCGCCATTCGGTGCCGCGCCTGGCCAGCGCCTGGGGCGTGAGCGGTCCGGCCCTGCTGGCGTTGCTGGCCTGGTGCGCGGCGGCCCTGGCGGCGTTGGCCGTGGCGGCGCGGAGGATGCGCCCATGAGCGCCGCCGTCGATATCGGTTTCGCCGCGCTGTGGCGTTGGGAACTGCGCCACGTCGGCCGCAATCGTTTGCTGTGGATGGTGATCGGCCTGCTCGGCGCGGCGATGCTGTGGGGCGCGCTGAGCGGCGCCGCGCTGCATCGCGGCCAGACCGAGTCGATCGAACGCAGCCGCGCCAGCGACGCGGCCTGGACCGCGCAGATCCGCGAACGCGCGCGCCGGTACGCCGAGCCGGCCGAGAGCGAAGTGCCGTATTGGCAGGACCCGACCGATGCGGCCGGCTTCAGCCGCTATTTCCTGCGCGCGCACAGCTACAAGCCGCACCTGCCGCTGTCTCCGCTCGCGGTCGGGGTCAGCGACCTGATGCCGGGGCGCCTGCCGGTCAAGCTGGAAACGCCGTTCGGGGTCGAGCCGGTGTACGACTTCGAAAACCCGCGCGGGCTCGGGTTGGGGCGCTTCGACCTCGGCTTCGTGCTGGTATACCTGCTGCCGATCGCGGTGGTGCTCTTGTTCGGCCTGCTCGCCACCTTCGAGCGCGACCACGGCATGCTGCGCCTGATCGCCGCGCAACGGGTCGGCCCGCGGACCTGGCTCGGCGCCCGCGTCGCCGCGATCCTCGCCTGGCTCGCGCCGGCGACGGTGCTGCTGGCGACCGTCTCACTCCTGGCCGCCGGCGTCGATCTCGCCGCGGCCTGGCCCGAACTGATCGCGTCGGCGGTACTGGTGGTGGCTTACCTGTCGTTCTGGGCCGCGCTGGGATTCGTCGTGGTTTCGGCCTGGCCCAGCGCCGCCGGCGCGATCAGCCTGATGAGCGCGGTGTGGGCCCTGCTCGCGATCGGCCTGCCGCTGCTCGGCAGCGCGCTGGCGACCCGGCTCGGCGATGCGCCCTCGCCGGTTGCCTATGTGGACGCGCAGCGCCGCACCAACGACGCCATCGCCGAGCAGCGCGATGCGATCGTCGCCGCCGCGTTCCGCCGTTCGCCGACGCTCGCCGCGGCCACCGAACGGGTCGCCAAGATCGACTACGCCACCCGCATGAGCTTCCTCGCTCCGGAACTCGAACGACGCCTGCGGCCGTTGCGCGAGCGGCAACAAGCCGCGCGCGAGTCGCGCGCCCGGGTCTCGGACTGGGCCGGTTACCTCGCGCCGCCGTTGGGGCTGGAAGCGGCCCTGGCGGTGCTGGCCGGCACCGATGCCGCGCGTCATCAGCGTTTCGAACAACAGACCCGCGACTATCAACTGCGCTTGCGCGAATGGTTCTACCCGCGCATCCAGGGCCAGATCGCCGCGCCGACGCCGCGCACGGTGGCGAACAGCTACGGACGGATGAACTTCGCCGAGTACGACGCAATCCCGGCCTACCGCGGCAGCGAGGCGCCGGCGAGCGCGCGCTTGCTCGCGGTGCTGCCGACGATCGGCTGGCTGTGCCTGCTGGCGGGGCTGCTGACCGCGATGGCCTGGCGGCGCCTGCGCCGTTGGCCGACGGAGCTCTGAGCGATGAGACGACACGCACTGGCCTGGACCCTGGGACTGATCGCCGCGACCGCGACGAGCGCGGCGCAGGCGCAGCGCACCGACGACAACGCCGTCACCGCGGCCGAGGACGCGTTCGGCGCCACCCTCGGCAACGAGACCATCGGCCTGTACAGCACCAAGCAGGTGCGCGGCTTCTCGCCGGTCGATGCCGGCAACGTGCGGATGGACGGAGTGTATTTCGACCGTCAGGGCACGGTGCCGCCGCGCTTGGTCGAGGGCTCGACCATCCGCGTCGGCCTGTCGGCGCTGAGCTATCCGTTTCCGGCGCCGACCGGCATCGTCGACTATCGCCTGCAGAAGGCCGGCGACGAGCGGGTGATCAGCGTGGTCGGCGCGCTCAACGCGTACGGCGCGCCGGCCTTGGAACTCGATGCGAAGCTGCCTTTGATCGAGGGCCGGCTCGGCCTCGCTGCCGGCGTCTCGTATGCGCGCGAGGAGTACTACGACGGCGCCGACGCACGCTATCTGCGCGCCGGCGTGGTGCCGCGCTGGCGGCCGAGCGAGAACGTCGAGATCCTGCCGTTCTGGAGCATCTCGCGCGGTCGCGACGAGGAAGTCGCGCCCACCATCCTCACCGCCGGCAATCATCTGCCGCCGAAGATCAAGCGCCGCCGCCATTTCGGCCAGACCTGGGCGGACAACGAATACGACAGCCGCAACTACGGCGTGCTGGGCAAGGCGCGTTTCGGCGACGACTGGGCTCTGACCGGAGGGGTGTTCCGTTCGATCAACAACATGCCGAGCGGGTTCGCCGAGCTGTTCGTAGACACCGGCCGCGACGGCCTGTCGCGCGAGAAGGTCATCGCCGACCCGCGCCAGCGCTCGGCCTCGACCAGCGGCGAGCTGCGCCTGAGCCGCAGTTTCCGCGAAGGCCCGCGGCTGCACGTGCTGCACGTCGCGGCGCGCGGCCGCCGGCTCGACAGCGAGTACGGCGGTTCGGCGCCGGCCCTGGACTTCGGCGTGCGGCCGCTCGGCGAAGCCTTGCCGATGCCCGAGCCCGTCGCGTTCGCGTTCGGCCCGCGCACCCACGATCAGGTCCGCCAATGGACCGGCGGGCTCGCCTACGAAGGGCGCTGGCGCGAGGTCGGCGAACTCAGTCTCGGCATCCAGCGCAGCCGTTACGAAAAAAGCGTCGACCAGCCGGGCCTGCCGCGCACCGCCACTCGCGACCAGCCCTGGCTGCCGAACGCCAACGTTTCGGTCTACCTCGGCAAGCGCCTGGCCTTGTATGCCGGCCACACCCGCGGCCTGGAGGAAAGCGGCATAGCCCCCGACGACGCGGCCAACCGCAACGAGGCGCTGCCGGCGATCCGCACCCGGCAGAGCGACGCCGGCCTGCGCTGGGCCTTCGCCGACGGCATGAAACTGGTCGCCGGCGCCTTCGACGTGCGCAAGCCGTACTTCACCACCGACGAGCGCAACGTCTACGGCGCGATCGGCGAGGTGCGCCACCGCGGCGTGGAGCTGAGCCTGAGCGGCCGGCCGACCGATGCGCTGAACCTGGTCGCCGGCGCGGTGTTGATGCGGCCGCGGGTCAGCGGCGAAGCGGTGCGCCTGGGCCGGGTCGGCGACCGCCCGATCGGCCAGACCGAGCGCGTGCTGCGCGCCGATCTCGAATACCGGCCGCCGTCGTGGTCGGGGCTGTCCTTCGACCTGTCGATGAGTCACTACGGCGAACGCATCGCCTCGCGCGACGGCGTCAACCGCGTGCCCGCCTACACCCTGGTCGACGTCGGCGCGCGCTATCGGTTCCGACTCGGTTCGGCGCCGGCGACCTTGCGCCTGTTGGTCGCCAACCTCGGCGACACCTACACCTGGAACATCTACGGCAACAACAGTTTCGGACTCACCGACGGGCGCCGCTACGTGGCCCAGCTCGCGGTCGATTTCGACGGTTAATTCGACGGATCACTCGACGTTTCATTCGATGTTTTTGGGGGAGCGTGCGGCCATGCTGAGGCAGGAGCGGTACCGCGACAACGAACACGTGCGCATCGGGGCCCGTGCGCCAGCGCAGGCGTCGAGCGAACACGAACCGACGCCGAGGATCTACAGCGGCGTCTGCCACGGCACGCTCGGCGAGCTGTTGCAGGGGCCGTACGCCCAGGACGGCGAGTTGCACATCGGCCTGATCTCCCTGCCGGTGCGCAAATACAGTTGGATCCACTTCGCCCCCGGCGAAGACGGCGAGATCGCCGTCGACCTGGCAGGCAAAGACAAATGCCGGCAGGCGATCGCGCTGTACCTGCAAGCGCACGGCAAGCGGCTGCCGCGCGGACGCTGGAGCCACGATTCGGAACTGCCGCTCGGCAAGGGCATGGCCAGTTCGACCGCCGACATCGTCGCGACCATCCGTTGCCTCGACCGGATCTTCGGCCTGGACACGGCGCCGGCGGCGATCGCCGACCTGCTGCGCGGCATCGAGCGTTCCGACAGCGTGTTCCTCGACACGCACGCGCTGTACCTGAGCGGACGCCAGCAGGTCGTGCAGGCTTTCGATACGCCGCTGCGCCTGCATGCCTGCTACATCGACGAAGGCGGCACGGTCGAGACCGAGAAATGCGCGTCTGCGCTGCTGGCCCACTACCGGCGCCACCTCGGCGCCTACCAGGACAATCTCGAGCGCGCGCTGCAGGCCTTCGCCACGCACGACCTCGCCGGCATCTGCGCCTGCGCGACGCGCAGCGCGGAGCTGGCCCAGGGCGTCATCGCCAAGCGCCATCTCGATGCCCTGACCGAGCGTCGCGGCGAGTTCGCCGCCGACGGCCTCGTCGTCGCCCACACCGGCAGCCTGCTCGGCTATCTGTTCGTCGAGCGGCCCGACGCCGCGCGCATGGGCGAGCTGTCGGCCTTCTTCCGCGGCCTGGGCCACCAGTGCCGTTTCGCCGAGACGGGGTTCTGATGAGCATGCACACGCATATCGCCGACGCGATCAAGGCGCCCGACCTGATCCGGCTGGGCGCCAATCTGTACGTCGCGCGCTTCGAGACGATGAAGGTCTACTCGACCCTGGTCGCGGTCGAGCGTCTGCTCGCGAGCGGCCGCATCCGCCCGGGCGCGACCCTGATGGACAGCTCCAGCGGCATCTACGCCTATGCCCTGGCCCTGGCCTGTCACAAGTACGGCCTGCATTGCCATATCGTCGGTTCCAAGACCGTCGACCGCACCCTGATGCTGCAGCTGCGCATCCTCGGCGCGACCATCGAACAGGTGGAGCCGCAGGCGACCTTGAAGATGGACCAGAGCTTGCGCGTCGCTCGCATCCGCGAGCTGCTCGACAGCCGCCCCGACGTGCACTGGATGCAGCAGTACCACGACGACATCCACTACGACGGCTACGAGCCCGTCGCGGCGTTGCTGGCCGACAGCCTCGCCGACGCCGCGCTCAGCGTGGTCGGCGGCGTCGGCTCGGGCTGCTCCACCGGCGGCCTGACGCGCGCTCTGCGCGCGCACGACGAGGCAGTCGAACTGATCGGAGTGCAGCCCTTCGGCAGCATGACCTTCGGCTGCCAGCACATCGAAGACCCCGGCATCATCATCGCCGGCATCGGCAGCTCGATTCCGTTCCGCAACGTCCGCCACCGCCTGTACGACCAGATCCATTGGGTCTCGTTCGACTACGGCCTGTCGGGTTCGGTGGCGCTGCTGCGCGAGCACGCGGTGTTCGCCGGCCTGTCGACCGGCTGCTGCTACCTGGTCGCCGCGCGCGAGGCCGCGCGCCGGCCCGAGCGCAACGTGGTGTTCCTCGCCGCCGATACCGGCCATCGCTACGTCGAGGGCGTGTTCGCCCACTACGAACAGGCGTTGGACCCGCGCGGCCTGGAGCCCAAGCCGATCGCCTCGCTCGACGAACTGGCCCTGCCGTGGTCGGCGATGGCCTGGGACCGCGCCGATTTCGCCGCCGACCCCGCCGAACCCAACGAGCGCGCGGCGTCGTCGCCGTGCGATGCGGCGCTCGTCGCGCACTGAATCCCTTCCCTGGAGCAAGCACCCATGGCGCATTTGTTGATGATCGAAAGCTGGGTCGGCGGCACCGGCCGGATCTTTCCGCCCGCGATCGGCCGGCTCGGCCACCGCTACACCTTCGTCACCCGCAACCGCGGCCACTACCGCGATGCGCGCTCGCACGAGATCCACCCGGTCATCGACCACGCCGAGCACGTGCTGACCGCCGAGACCAACGACGTGCCGGCGCTGATCGAATTCCTGCGCGCCCAGCACGCGATCCTCAAGTTCGACGGCGTGGTGACGATCTGCGACTACTACATCGACACCGTGGCCCAGGTCGCCCAGGCCCTGGGGCTGCCGCAGGCGTTCTCGGCCAATGTGGTGATGGAACGGCGCAAGGACCAGGTGCGCGAGGCGATCGAACGCGCCGGCCTGCCGAACCCGAAGTTCGCGGTGACCGGTTCCTGGGACGAGACCCGGATCGAGGCGCAGCGGATCGGCTATCCGCTGATCGTCAAGCCGACCGACCTGGCCTCGAGTGCGTTCGTGCGGCTGATCGACGACGAGCAGGAGCTGCGCGCGGCCTTCGATGCGCTCGAGCAGTTTCCGCGCAATTTCCGCGAACAGGCGCGGGTACCCTTGCTGTTGCTGGAGGAATACCTGCGCGGCGAGGAATTCAGCGTCGAAGCCTGCACCTACCGCGGCCGCACCACGGTCATCGGCATCACCGACAAGAGCCTGACCGGCTTTCCGTATTTCATCGAGGACGGGCACATGTTCCCGGCCCGGCTCGACCCTGCCCAGGCCGCGGCGATCGAAGCCCTGGTGCGCGGCGCGCTCGACGCGGTCGGGCACGATCACGGTATCAGCCACACCGAGGTCAAGCTGACCGCGGACGGGCCGCGCATCGTCGAGATCAATCCGCGCCCGGGCGGCAACTACATCGCAGAGCTGATCCAGCGGGTGACCGGCATCGACCTGCTGGATGCGCAGATCGAACTCGCGCTGGGCCGCGAGCCGGACCTGGGACGCGCCGAAACCGGCATCGCCAGCGCGGCGATCAAGTTCCTGGTGCCGCCGCGCGCCGGCCATGTGCGGGCGATGGAAGGCGCCGAGAGCCTGGAGGCCGACCCGAACATCGCCCGCTGGAGCCTGAGCGCGGTGGCCGGCAGCGAGGTCGCCGCGCCGATCGACAACGCCTGTTACCTCGGCCACGTGATCGCGGTCGATCGCGAAGGCGGACAGGCGCGCGGATATGCCGAGCGCGCGTTGGAGCGAGTCGTACTGCGCTATGCGGATACGACCGAGGGTCCGGATGCCGCGGCGGATCGTGTAGAGCCGTCTCAGGCTCGCGATGCTGCGGAAGCGGAGCCGACGGCGGCCTAAGTCTGCCCTGGGTGACCGCCGATTCGCGGTCGCCGAGCTTTTCCCCCCTTTGAAAAAGGGGGGTAGGGGGGATTTGCCTTTAGTGCGGGGCCAAGCAACCGCAAACGCAGAAGCAAAAGCAAATCCCCCCGCGTCCGCTGCACGGTCGCGACCCCCTTTTTCAAAGGGGGCAACAGCAGAGGCACCAGCACCAGCGACAGCGACGGCACCAGCAACAGCAACAGCAACAGCAACAGCAACAGCAACAGCAACAGTCCCCCTACCGCAGCCCCACGCCACTCTTTCCCCGAGATCGACGACATGACTCTTCCCGCCGTAACGGCCATCGATACCGCGCCTTCCACCGGCCATCACGCGCCCGCCGACGTCGCCGCTGTCACCGAAGCGGTGCTGCGCGGCGACTACGGTCCCGATCCGGCCTCGCTGCACGCGGTCGGTGCGTTCTGGGTGCGTCAGAGCACCCAGTTCCCGGGCACCGAGACCAAGTACCGCAACTACTACCTGGTGCTGCGGGTGGAGTCGGGCTTCGGCGGTTGCTGCGTGGAACGCGATCAACTCGATTCGGTGATCGCCGAGGAACTGTCCGGATGCAGCGTCGCGCAGTTGCTGCGCGATCAGCGCACGCCGGTGCGGATCGCCGCGCTCGATGCCTACCTGTCGCTGGTGCGGCCGCATCGCGAGGCGGCCGAGGCGCAGGTGTTCATGCTGCCGCACGGCACGCCGCTGGAGCGGGCGCGCGCGCGCGACGAGGCCATCGCCGGCCTGCTCAAGATCGAGCCGGGGATGCGCGTGGGCCTGATCGGCGTGGTCAACCCGCTGGTGGCGGCGATCCAGGCCCAGGGCGGCGTGTGCCTGCCCTGCGATTTCAATCTGCAGCGCACCCAGGACGGCACCGAGGTCGTGCGCGACATGCGTCCGGTGCTGGCGCAGGCGGACATGGTCATCGCCACCGGCATGACCCTGAGCAACGGATCCTTCGACGAGATCCTCGCCAGCGCGCGCGCGCGCGGCATTCCCTTGATCGTCTACGCCCAGACCGGCAGCGCGATCGTGCCGCGCTTTCTCGGCCACGGCGTCGCCGCGGTGTCGGCCGAGCCGTTTCCGTTCTCGCAGTTCAGCGCCGACCCGACCCCGATCCATCTGTATCGCGCCGCTGCCGGCGCGGCGCGCGCGGCGGTCTGAGGCGAATCCATGAGCGCGAGCCCACCGCTGCAGGCCGGCCTTCCGCTCAGCGCCGACGCGCGCCGGCGCGGCCTCAACGGGCTGCTGGTCTACACCTTCTTCATGGTGACCGGCTTCGCCATGTTGATGCCGCTGGTCGCAGTACATTTCGTCAACGACGTCGGCCTGGCCGCGGCGGCGGTCGGCCTGGCCCTGGCGGTTCGGCAGCTGACCCAGCAGGGCCTGGCCCTGGTCGGCGGAGTACTGTCCGATCGCTTCGGCGCGCGCCGGATGATCTGCCTGGGCGTGCTGCTGCGCGCGGCCGGCTTCGCCAGTCTGGCCTTCGCCGACGACCTGCCGCTGCTGCTGGTCGCGATGGCGGTGTCGGCGCTCGGCGGGGCGATGTTCGAAGCGCCGTACCAGGCCTCCATCGCCGCGCTCACCGACGAGCGCACGCGGCCGCGTTACTACGCGATCAGCAACTGGGTCAGCGGCGTGGCGACCACGCTCGGGCCCTTGCTTGGCGTCGCGCTGCTGCGATTCGACTTCCGCGTGGTCTGCCTGGCCGCCGCGGCCTGCTTCGCGCTCAACTTCGTCATCGCGCTGCGGCTGCTGCCGCCGGTAGAGATGCCCGAGCGGCCGCCGCCGCTGCGCCATGGCCTTGACCTGGTCCGCCGCGACCGCGCCTTCCTGAGCCTGGTCGCGTTGATGATGCCGTACTGGTTTCTCGCGGTGCAGATCAACATCAGCCTGCCGTTGCTGGCGCAACGCCTGACCGGCGAGGTCGACAGCGTCGGAGTGATGTTCGCGGTCAGCGCCGGCCTGACGGTGTTGCTGCAATACGGCCTGGTGCGTTGGCTGGAGCGACGCCTCAGCACCGCCCAGGTGCTGGTGCTCGGGGTGGTGCTGATGTCGCTGGCGGTCGGCGCGATCGGTTTCAGCGCCGGCTTCGCCGGCTTCCTGGTGTGCATCGGTGTCTTCGCGGTCGGCGCGGTGATGACCCGACCGACCCAGCAGACCCTGATCGCCGGCATGGCCGATCCGCGCGCGCTCGGCACCTTTCTCGGGGTCAGTTCGCTCAGCCTCGCGATCGGCGGCGGCCTGGGCAATGTCGCCGGCGGTTGGCTGGTCGACGTGGCGACCGCGCGCCACTGGCCGTGGCTGCCGTGGACGGTGTTCTGCGCGATCGGTCTGCTCAACGCTTTCGGCTTGTCGCTGTTGCTGCGCGCGCCGCGCGCGCAGACGCTGCCGGCCGCGTGAGCGGCGTCGAGGTTCGCGGACTTTGCTCCCTCTCCCGCACCCGAAGGGCAGGGGGAGTCTTTTTCTTGCAGTGGCAAGTTCTTCAGTGGCGCCGCCTCCCGCCGGACCCGGCGCGCCTGGCCCCCACTTGCAAGGCTCAGGCGCCCCCGGCGAAGTCGTGCTGGCGCCAAGCCTCGAACACCACCACCGCGACCGCGTTGGACAGGTTGAGGCTGCGGTTGTCCGGACGCATCGGCAGGCGCAGGCGATGCTCGGCCGGGACCCGGTCGAGCACGTCCTCGGGCAGGCCGCGGGTCTCCGGGCCGAACAAGAAGGCGTCGCCGGGGGCGTAGCGAGGCTGGTCGTGGCGCACCCGGCCGCGCGTGCTCAACGCGAACAAGCGCGGCGGCGCGATCGCCTCCAGCGTCGCGGCCAGGCTGTCGTGCACGCGCACCGCGGCGTACTCGTGATAGTCGAGCCCGGCCCGGCGCAGTTGCTTGTCTTCGAGGGTGAAGCCCAGCGGCGCCACCAGGTGCAGGCGGGCGCCGGTATTCGCGCACAGGCGGATCGCGTTGCCGGTGTTGGGCGGGATCTCGGGCTGGTAGAGGATGACGTCGAACATCCGCGCATTATGCGGGCCGCGGCCGCCGCCCGCAGCCGCAACGCAGGCAGGGCGTCGCCCCCCATATGACCGCCGGCCTAGTGCCTGGGCGGGCCGACCCGCCTAGGATGGCGGTTTCGTCCGTGCGCGGACGACCCCAGCCAGGAGTGCCCATGTCGCCGAAGTCCTCATTGTTCCCGAACGCGCCGCGCGTCGTCCGTCCGCGCGCCGCCGCGCTCGCCCTGGCGCTGGCGACCGCGCTGGCCGGCACGGTCTGCGCGCCGGCGCTGGCCGCGAGCGTCGATGCCGGCGCGAAGGCCGAGGTTTCGATTCCGTACCAGGAGTTCACCCTGCCCAACGGCCTGCGGGTGATCGTCCACACCGATCGCAAGGCGCCGATCGTCGCGGTCAACGTCTGGTACCACGTCGGCAGCAAGAACGAGCAGGCCGGGCGCACCGGTTTCGCGCATCTGTTCGAGCACCTGATGTTCCAGGGTTCCGAGAATCACAAGGGCGAGTTCTTCGCGCCGTTCGAACTGGTCGGCGTGACCGACCAGAACGGCACCACCAACCAGGACCGCACCAACTACTTCCAGAACGTGCCGACCACCGCGCTCGACATGGCGTTGTGGATGGAATCCGACCGCATGGGCCATCTGCTCGGCGCGATCGACCAGAAGACTCTCGACGAACAGCGCGGCGTGGTCCAGAACGAAAAGCGCCAGGGCGAGAACCAGCCTTACGGCCGCCGCATCAGCGCCAAGCTCTACGAAGCGCTGTACCAGGCCGATCATCCCTACAGCTGGCAGACCATCGGCTCGATGGCCGACCTCGACGCGGCCTCGCTAGACGACGTCAAGACCTGGTTCCGCAGCTGGTACGGCCCCAACAACGCGGTGCTGGTGCTCGCCGGCGACATCGACCTGGCCACCGCCAAGGACAAGGCGCTGCGCTACTTCGGCGACATCCCGGCCAGCGCGACCCTGCCCGACATGGCCGCGCGCGTGCCCAAGCGCGAGCGCGACACCGAGGAAACCGTGCCCGACCGCGTGCCGCAGGCGCGCGTCTACCGCGCCTGGCCGGTCGCCGAATTCGGCAGCGCCGACGGCACCGAGCTGGCCCTGTTCGCACAGGTGCTCGGCGGCAGCGCCGCCTCGCGCCTGGACGCGCGCCTGGTCCACGCCGACCGCATCGCCGACAGCGCCAGCGTGTCGATCAACGATGCCGAGATCAGCGGCACCCTGGTGGTGGTCGCCAACGTCAAGCAGGGCGTCGACCCGGCGAAAGTGCGCGCGGCCATCGACGAAGAGATCCGGCGCCTGATCGAGCAGGGCCCGACCGCGCAGGAGCTCGAGCAGGCCAAGACTTCCAGCCGCGCCGACTTCGTCCGCGGGATCGAGCGCATCGGCGGTTTCGGCGGCAAGTCCGACGTGCTCGCGCGCTGCGCGGTGTTGCTCGGCAAGCCCGACTGCTATCGCGACGAACTCAAGGAGCTCGCCGCGGCGACCCCGGCCAGCGTCCAGGCGGCCGGCCGCAAGTGGCTCGGCGTCGGTTCGCACACCCTGATCGTGGTGCCCGGCGACAAGCCGGCCTCGTCGCTGCCGGAGACCGTGCGCGCCGCGCCGGCGACCCGGCCGGCGGGGATCCCGCCGGCCGACCCGCGCTTCAAGACCGTGGCCTCCACCGTCGACCGCAGCGCCGGCGTGCCGGTCACCCAGCGCTTCCCCGACCTCGACTTTCCGACGCCGCAGCGCGCGCGCCTGGGCAACGGCATGGAAGTGGTGTTGATCGAACGCCACGAAACCCCGGTGGTGCAGCTGGCGATGGAATTCCCCGGCGGCTTCAGCGCCGACCTCGGCAAGAAGGTCGGCACCGCCAGCTTCAGCATGGCCATGCTCGACGAAGGCGCCGGCGACTACGGCGCGCTGCAGCTGTCGGCGCGCAAGGAAGCGCTCGGCGTCGAGCTGTCGTCGAACGCCAGCCTCGACAGCGCCAACGTGGCGATGTCGGCGCTGACCGACAAGCTCGAACCCTCGCTGGACCTGTTCGCCGACGTCGTCCGTCGCCCGCGCTACGAGGCCGCCGAAATCGAACGCGTGCGCGCGCAGTGGCTGGCCGGGATCAAGCAGGAGAAGGCGCGACCGCAGACCGCGGCGCTGCGGGTGTTGCCGCCGCTGCTGTACGGCGAGGGCCACGCCTATGCGATTCCGTTCACCGGCACCGGCACCGAGGCCTCGATCGCCTCGCTGAGCCGCGACGATCTGGTCGCCTTCCATCGCGATTGGCTGCAGCCCGACCGTGCGCGCGTGTTCGTGGTCGGCGACACCACCCTGGCGCAGATCGTGCCGCAGCTGGAGCGCCGCTTCGGCGACTGGAAGGCCGGTGCCGACGCACCGGCGCTGCCGGGGCTCGCCACGGTGGCGCGACCGAAGGCGCCGCGGGTGTTCCTGGTCGACCAGCCCGGCGCGATCCAGTCCAACCTCTACGTCGGCGAACTGATCGCGCCAACCGGCGACGCGAGCACGATCGATTTCGATTTCGCCAACGGCGTGCTCGGCGGCGAATTCAGCTCGCGCCTCAACATGAACCTGCGCGAGGACAAGCACTGGGCCTACGGTTCCTACAGCGGTTCGGGCAACGCCAAGGGCCAGCGGCCGTGGATCGCCCAGGCCGCGGTGCAGTCGGACAAAACGGTCGAATCCTTGACCGAGCTCAAGCGCGAGATCGAAGCCTTCGCCAGCGGCAGCGCCCCGATCAGCGCCGCCGAGGTCGCCAAGATCCGCGCCTCGAACACCCTGAGCCTGCCGGGCGCCTACGAAACCACCGACGCCCTGATGGCCCAGGTCAGCGCCGACCAGCGCTATGGCCGTCCCGCCGACTACATTCTCGAGTACAAGGCGCGCAACGAAGCGATGACCCCGGCCCTGGCGCAGGCCGCGGCGAAGACCCTCGATCCGGCCGCGCTGACCTGGGTCGTGGTCGGCGACCTGTCGAAGATCGAGGAGCCGATCCGCGCGCTCAAGCTCGGCGAGGTCAAGGTGATCGACCAGGACGGCAAGCCGGTGCGCTGAGGCGATCGACTCCCCTCGCTCATGGCAGCGGGCTGCTTCTTCGGAGGCGGCCCGTTGTTGTTGTGGTGCAGCCGCGATGGCCGCAACGGCAAAAGCTAAAGCCAAATCTCCCGCGTCCGCTTCGCGGTCGCCGTTCCTTTTAAAGCGGGTAGGGTCGCGTCGTTTCTGTCGCCACGTTTTCGGCGGACAGTGAGCGGAGCCGCTCCGCATCCACCGCCCCTCCTCCCCAAGATGGATTCCCCCCTTTGCACAGGGGCAGGGGGGATTCGCTTTCGCTTTCCCTCTCTCCGGCCAGCGCCCCATTCCTACCGCGCTCAGCCGATTCCGGCGACAATGCGCGCGATCGCTTCCCTAACGAGGTTTCCATGCGCGCGTTGGCCATCGTCTCCGTGGTTTCGACTCTGGCCCTGATGGGCTCGGCCTGCACTTGGGTGCCGATGGCGCCGGGCGCGCAGGCGATACGCGTGCTCTCGGCCGGCGCGGCACCGTCGGGTTGCGAGAAGCGCGGCGAAGTCGTCGTCGCGGTCAAGCACAACGTCGCTTTCTACGAACGCAACGCCCTGCGCGTGCGCGAAGAACTCGAGACCCTGGCGCGCAACGAAGCCCCCGGCCTGCAGGCCGACACCATCCAGCCGATCGCGGCGCCGGCCGACGGCCAGCAGCGTTTTGCGGCCTACCGCTGCGGCCCCGGCGCGGCCCCGGCTGCGCAATCGGCGCCTTCCGCGGCCGCCCAGACCTATCCGGTAGGCGGCTAAGCCGGGTTCCAAACCCTCGCGTACGGCCTGATTCAGGCCTCCGGTGTCGTCGTAATTTGCTGTTTTTAAAGGGGTTTCGGGCGCCGTGCCCACGTCGGTCACCGGCCGCGGGCCTATCCCGGCTAATGCATAGGGGTCGTGAAGGCGCTAATCTGTCGCACTTTGTCCGCGAAGGGTTTGCGCCCATGCTGTTCCAACACGTCGCTATTGCCGGGCTCGCTCACGTCGATGCTCCGCGCAGGCTGACCTCCGACGAAATCAACGCCCGCCTCAAGCCGACCCTCGATCGCCTCGGCATCAAGGTCAATGTCCTGCAGGACGTGGCCGGCGTGCACGAGCGCCGTCTGTGGGACGGCGAAATGCGCGCATCCGATGCCGCCACCCTGGCCGCGGTCAAGGCGCTCGCCGATGCCGCGGTCGACACCGATCGGATCGGCCTGCTCGTCAACACCTCGGTCAGCCGCGACTACCTGGAGCCGTCCACGGCCAGCATCGTCGCCGGCAATCTGCGTCTGGGCGAGAACTGCCAGAACTTCGACGTCGCCAACGCCTGTCTCGCCTTTCTCAACGGCATGGACATCGCCGGGCGCATGATCGAGCGCGGCGAGATCGACTACGCCCTGGTCGTCGACGGCGAAACCGCCAACCTCGCCTATGAGAAGACCATCGAGCGCCTGAGCAAGGCCGACGTCACCGAGTCGCAGCTGCGCGACGAGATGGCGACCCTGACCCTCGGCAGCGGCGCCGCCGCCATGGTGCTGGCGCGCGCCGAACTCGCGCCGGGCGCTCCGCGTTACCGCGGCGGCGTGACCCGTTCGGCGACCGAGTGGAACCAGCTCTGCCTGGGCGACCTGCATCACGACCGCATGGTGGCCGACGGCCGCATGCTGATGATCGAAGGCCTCAAGCTCGGCCACAAGACCTTCGCCGCGGCCAAGGCCGCGCTGGGTTGGGCGGTCGAGGAACTCGACGAATTCGTCATCCACCAGGTCAGCCGCGCCCACACCCAGGCCTTCCTCAAGGCCTTCGGCATCGACCCGAAGAAAGTCATGACCATCTTCGGCGAGCACGGCAACATCGGCCCGGCCTCGGTGCCGATCGTGCTGAGCAAGCTGCGCGAGATGGGCCGCCTGAAAAAGGGCAACCGCGTCGCCCTGCTCGGCATCGGCTCGGGCCTGAACTGCTCGATGGCCGAAGTCGTCTGGTAACACGCGGCTAAGCGCGGCGCGAGCCGACGCAGTCGAATACGAAAGGCCCGGTGCGCAAGCATCGGGCTTTTCGCTTTGTGCAGTTGAGTGGCGGCGTTGGCTTGGTCGCGTCGCAGTCGGACGCCAATTTCGGAACCCCGGCACGCATAACAGCTTTTGCGTTGCCTTTGGCTCTGGCTTGACTTTAGCTTTGGCTTAAGCAGCTCGGCGCAGCCTCGAACTTGCGATGCGAGAGTAGACCCGGAGGGCGGCCCGCAGGGATGCGGGCCGTTATTCATCGGGACAGGGAGGTCCCGTATGAAAAATCTCCGCGTCGGCGCCGATCGTGCGGGCCGGTGATTCAAAGAGAAGCATTTTTCTTTGGTTACCTTTCTTTTGTTGCTTTGGACGAGAAAGTAACCCGCCGCTTTAGTGGCGGAAGCTTTGGGTTTGATCTTGTTCTGACCCCGACCTTACTTGACAGAGACACCGCAAGACCGTCGCAGCGATGTCGCGGCTTGCGCCGCTCCTACCCTGCAATGGCTCGGCGCTTCGATGAACAGCGACGGCCCTGTCATCTTTGCGCGCTCCGTGGTCGCGACTTACGTCGCTCCTACAAAGGGGGGCATGTAACGCCATGCCGCGAATCCGCCCCTGTAGGAGCGACGTAAGTCGCGACCGCGACACCTCAATCCCGCGCCGATGCCGGCGGCAGCCCCTCAGGGTAGGAGCGGCGCAAGCCGCGACCAAGGGGCGCGCAGAGGCCGCAACGCGGGAGCTACCCGTCGAAGCCGTTAACTCTCGCGGGGGTAGGGGCGACGCAAGTCGCGACCGCGCTGCCTCCGGTGCGGCGTTTCTTATCGCAGGGCTTTGAAGCCACATCAACAGCAAAGCTTCCGCCCCCGAAAGGGTGCGGGTAACTTTCTCGTCCAAAGCAACAGAAAGTCACCAAAGAAAAGTGCTTCTTCCTGCATGGGCACCAGCCTGCACGATCGAAGCCGACGCAGGGATGCTCCAGACAGGCCATCCCTGGCCTGGTTGCGCACGGCCCGCCTCCCTGCGGGCCGCCCTCCGGGTCTTCACTTGACCAGCAACGCACCAAAGCAGATCAAAATCACGGCAACGGCAACGGCAACGGCAACGGCAACGGCAACGGCAACGGCAACGGCAACGGCAACGGCAACGGCAAAGCACAAGCAGCGCCCGGCAACCGCGACGGGCGCGGGCCGCGCCTCGATGGCCGCTACCGCGTAGCCCGTCCTTGCTATAGTCGATCCCATCACGCGCCCCCGCCCCACCGGCGTCGCGTTCAGGACTTCATCCACCGCAACGGAGTTGCCGTCATGGCCCAGCCCAAGAGCCACCTCGAGATCGCCCTCGCCTCGATCCCGGTATTCACCAACGACGGCACGCTCGACGTCGCCGAACTGCAGAAGCTGCTCGACCTGGCGCTGCGCGACCAGATCATCGACGACGACGAAAAGCGCGTGCTCGACAATATCTTCAAGCAGGCCGAACTCGGCACGCTCGACGCCGACGTGAAGCGCCGCATCGACGAGGCGCGCAGGCAGCACGGTATTTCCGCCTGAAACGATCCGCGTCGCGGCCCGGTCGGCAACGGCCGGGCCGCGCGACGGGGTGCGGGCGATTGACGGAATCCTTGATTGGGGGCTCGGGACTCGGGACTCGGGACTCGGGGATCGGGGATCGGGGATCGGGGATCGCGGCCGCGTCGGGCGGCGCCCGGGCTTGGCGTTGGTTTCGTCGCAATCGGTTTGGCGACCGCGAACCTTGGGTTGCGGCGCCGCTGTCGGGTCCCGTCGCCTCTGGCCATGCCGGCGTTTGCGCCGCTTCGGGGCGGTTTCGCCCTTAGCTCACTGCTAAGTTCTTGAAATAACGCGTTTATATCAGCGCTCAGCCTAGCCCCGCCGTTCGTCGGCATCTCACATGTCATGCTTGCCGGTGTCACATGTGATGGCTTATCGTGAATGACATGGAACGTCGATCCTCTGCCTACTACCAGCGCAAACATCGCGAGCGCCTGCGCGAAAAGGGGCTGGTCAAGAAAGAGCTGTGGGTGCTGCCGGAATTTTCCGAAGAACTCATGGCGGTGGAGCGGCGGATGCGGCAGCCGCGCGGTGCGGCGCCGGGGCGAGGACGCGTGGAGAGTTCGATGAGCGACGGCAAGGTCTGGACGGCGGCGGGTCTGTACGACGCGTTGTCGCAGGACGAGGAGTTCGTCTACGGCGATTCGCAGATCGAGCTGATCGACGGGGCCGAGCCGAGCCTGCACCTGGTCATGGCCGAGTACGGCGACCTGCCGCTGTTCGTGGCGGTGGTCGGCGAACAGATCGTGGTCGAGGCGCTGCTGTGGCCGGTCGCGCACGTGCGCGACGCCTCGGCCTTCAACGAGGAAGTGCTGCGCACTCACAAGGTGTTTCCGCTGTCGACGATCGGGATCGAGACCCTCGCCGACGGCGAGTCGGTGTACATGATGTTCGGCGCGCTCAGTGCCGCTTCGCCACTGTCGAACGTGCTGTACGAGATCGAGACCCTCGCCGACAACGTAATCAAGGCGACCGAGGCCTACGAAGCCCAGTTGCTGGAGGTGGCCTGATGCCCACGTCCGATTCGAACATCTGGAGCAAGCTGCTGACTTCGATCCGCGGCGGTGCGCGCGAGCTCGGCGAGGCCTGGGTCGACAGCCAGGCGCTGCGCATCCTCGACCAGGAAATCCGCGACTGCGACCTGGAGCTGCGCCGCTCACGCGAAGCGCTGGCCGAGTTGATGGCGCGCCATGCGCTGGCGCAACGGCGGCTGACCGACTCCGCCGACCGGGTCGCCGAATACGAGGGCTATGCGATCAAGGCGCTGGAGTCCGGCGACGAGCCGCTGGCGCGCGAAGTCGCCGACAAGATCGTGCGGCTCGAATCCGGACGCGGCGAAGACGAACGCCAGGTACAGCAACTCGCGCTCAGCGCGACCGAGCTGCGCAAGGCCATCGCCATGGCCGAAGGCAACATCCGCCGGCTCAAGCAGCAACTGGACACGGTCAAGGCCACCGAAAGCATGCAGCGCGCGCAGGCCGCGGTCGCGCATCGCTACGCCGGGCCGCAGAACCGTTTGCAGACCGCGGTCGATTCGTTGGCGCGGATCAAGCACAAGCAGGCCGAGCGCGGCGCGCGCATGGAGGCGGCGACCGAATTGGCGCGCCAGGACGGCGGCGACGCGCTGGAACGCAAGTTGCGCGAGGCCGGCATCATCGCCGACGACGCCGGCGCCGAAGCGGTATTGCTTCGACTGCGACAGAAACTGCCGGGCTGACCGGCTTCATGGAGGCGCCGCAGGGAGCGCGGCACGCGGGGAGGGAGGGGTGATGATCGAGTTTCTGCAGATCGTGTTTTCGTTTCCAACGGCGTTCTACTCCGTCCTGCTGGGCGTGGTGGTCGGCTATTGGCTGTTGTCGGCGCTCGGCCTGGTCGGCATGGACGTGGCCGACGGCTTGTTCGGCCACGGGCATGGCCATTTCGGCGGCGACGGCCACGGCCACGGCCATGCGCTCGGCGATCAATCGCTGGCCGACGGCGCCCATCACCATCAAAGCGTGTTCGATCCGCTGATGCGCCTGGGCCTCGGCGGCATCCCGGTGACCGTCGTGCTGAGCGTGCTGATCGCCACGGCCTGGGCGCTGACCTACCTGGCCGACCTGTACCTGCTGCGCCTGCTGCCGGGCGGCGGCGTGCGCTTCGTCGCCGACCTGGTCGCGCTGGTGGTCGCCTTCGTTGTGGCGATACCGGTCGCCGCGTTCGCGCTGCGCCCGGTGCGGCGCCTGCTGCGCAAGATGCAGCCCGAGCCGCCGCGGCCGCTGCTGGGCCAGACCGCGGTGATCCGCAGTCCGGGGGTCACCCGGGCCACCGGCACCGCGGCGATCGAGGACGGCGGCGCCGGCCTGATCCTGCAGATCCGCGACGAAGGCGGCGAACGTTTCAAGCGCGGCGACCGCGTGGTGTTGATCGAGTATCTCGCCGACCAGAACGCCTACCGCGTGGTCAGCGAAGAAGAATTTCGCGGCGCCTGACCCTGTCGGGGCGTCGCCGTCCGTATCGAAGTCGAGTCATAGGGAGATGCAAAGATGAATTTTCCGTCGGGTATTTTCATGGTCCTGACCCTGGTGGGCCTGGGCATTCTGGTCGTGTTCGTCCTGCTGATGATGTTCAAGGCCTTCTACATCAAGGTCCCGCAGGGCACCGCGCTGATCGTCAACGACATGTCGGCCATGCCCAAGGTGCATTTCACCGGCGCGCTGGTGTATCCGGTGATCTACAAGAAGGAGTTCATGAAGATCTCCCTGATCACCCTGGAGGTCGACCGCCGCGCCAAGGACGGGCTGATCTGCAAGGACAACATGCGCGCCGACATCACCGTGGCGTTCTACCTGCGGGTCAACGAGACCCAGCAGGACGTGCTCAAGGTCGCCAAGTCGATCGGCGTGGACCGCGCCTCCGACCGCACCGCGGTCAATGAGCTGTTCAACGCCAAGTTCTCCGAAGCGCTCAAGACGGTCGGCAAGCAGATCGAATTCGTCAAGCTGTTCGAGAACCGCCAGGAGTTCCGCGACCGCATCGTCGAGGTGATCGGCAACGATCTCAACGGCTACGTGCTCGAAGACGTCGCGATCGACTACCTGGAGCAGACCCCGAAGTCCTCGCTCGACCCGACCAACATCCTCGATGCCGAGGGCATCCGCAAGATCACCGAGCTGACCGCGGCGCAGAACGTCATCACCAACGAACTCGAACGCAACGAGCAGTTGGCGATCACCAAGAAGAACGTCGAGACCCGCGAAGCCATGCTTGCGCTCGAGCGCCAGCAGGCCGACGCCGAGGCGCGGCAGAAGCGCGAGATCCAGACCATCCAGGCGCGCGAGCAGGCCGAGACCGCCAAGGTCCAGGAAGAAGAGCGGCTGAAGTCCGAGCAGGCGCGCATCTCGGTGCAGGAGCAGCTCGACATCCGCGAGCAGAACCGTCAGCGCGAAGTCGAAGTGGCCCAGCAAAACCGCCAGCGCGCGGTGGTGATCGAGGTCGAGAAGGTCACCCGCGCCAAGGATCTGGAAATCGTCTCGCGCGAGCGCGAGGTCGAGCTGAACCGGATAGAGAAGGAAAAGGCGCTGGAAGAACAGCGCAAGGAGATCGCCAACGTCATCCGCGAGCGCATCGCGGTCGAGAAGACCGTGGCCCAGGAAGAGGAGCGGATCAAGGAAGTGCGCGCGGTGTCCGAGGCCGATCGCGCCAAGCAGGTCACGGTGCTCAACGCGCAGGCCGCGGCCGAGGAAGAGCTGGTGCGGCAGGTCAAACAGGCCGAGGCCAACGAGACCGCGTCCAAGCACCGCGCCGGCGAGATGACGGTGCTGGCGCAGGCCGAGCTGGAAGCGGCCGGCAAGCAGTCCGAAGCCAAGAAGAAGCTGGCCGAGGGCATCGAGGCCGAACGCGCCGCGCCCGGCCTGGCCGATGCGCGGGTACGCGAAGTCACCGCGGCGGCCAGCGAGAAGGAAGGCATGGCCAAGGCGCGGGTGATCGCCGAAACCCTGACCGCGGAAGCCCGCGGCGAGCAGGAGAAGGGTTTGGCGCAGGCGCGGGTGATCGAGGCGCAGGCCGACGCCAAGCAGAAGCAGGGCCTTTCCGACGCCAAGGTGCTGGAAGAGAACCTGTTCGCGCAGGCGCGCGGCGACGAGCAGCTGGGCGCGGCCAAGGCCAAGGCGACCCGGGACCTGGGCCTGTCGGAAGCCGAGGTGCTGCTGCAGAAGTTCAAGTCCGAGGCCGAGGGCCTGTCGCAGAAGTTCGGCGCGCTGGATTCGCTCAGCGACCAGGCCCGCTCGCACGAAGAATTCCGCATGCAGCTGGAGAAGAACTTCGAGCAGGCGATCGCGTCGATCGAGGCCAACAAGGAAGTCGCCAAAGAACAGGCCGACGTGCTGGCCGCGGCGCTCAGCAAGGCCAACATCGATATCGTCGGCGGCGAAGGCGAGTTCTTCAACTCCTTCGCCAAGGCGCTGTCGGTCGGCAAGGCGATCGAGGGCGTGGCCGGCAAGAGCCCGATCGTGCAGGACGTGCTGCAGCGCTTGCTGGCCAAGTCGGACGGCAAGCCGGACGGCAAGGCCGCCAGCGAGACCGTGCTGGACTCCTGACCGCTCGCGGCCGGGATCAGCAGCATCGACCAAGGAACGCGCCGCCGCATCGGCGGCGCATGGCAGCACGCCGGCGGCGCGGCTCAGCGCGCCGCCGGCAGGATCGTTAGGACGGACACATGGCGGACACCAAGCCGGGCGCGGCCACGGGCGAGAACGCGAACGACAGCGGCGCCAACAGGGCAGCGGCGAACCAAGCCGTCGACCAGGCCGTCGCCCAGGGCGGCGCCTACGAGGTATTGAGCAAACGCCTGGCCGAGCAGGGCCAGCGCCTGCGCGATATCGCCCAGGGCTTGAACCAGCAGCGCCTCGAGGAGTTCGGCAGCAGCCAGATGGCGGTGGTCGGCCGGTTCCGCCTGCGCACCGAGAACAACTGCGTCGCCCGCGACATCGTCCAGGTCGGCGATTGCCTGGTGTTCGGCTACAACGTTTTCCTCGGGCTCAAGAAAGAGACCCGGGTCGAGGACGTGTTCGCGCTGTACCAGCTGGTGCAGGGGCCGGAGGGCTACGACGTCACCCCGGTCGAGCTCAAGGGCAGCTTCCTCGGCATCGACAGCTTCGCCCAGGATTTCCGCGAGCTGTACGCGTATTACAAGAACACCCGCCTGATCCAATTGATCGTGCGCGACGGCAAATTGCTCGCGGCGTTCCAGATCGGCGAGCGCATCACCGACCTGCGCGTGTTCCGCTGGGCGATCGCGCCCGGCGGCGAGGTGACGTACATCGACAACCGCGGCGAGCGCGACATCGCGCTGCCGGCGCCGTTCGATTTCGAGTGGACCCGCGCGACCCGCGAGATGGTGGTCAACGGCCGCCACCCGCACCTGAACATTCTCGACAGCGTGTTCGTCGAGACCGTCAACGGCGATCTCACGATCAAGATCGAGAACAACACCGAGGACGGCCAGGGCATCTACCGCGAGCCGGTCGCCGACAAGACCCAGTCGCTCGACGACGCCCAGGTCGACTACGCGCGCGTCGGCAGCCTGGTCCTGCTGAAGATCCTGCCGTACCGGGAAGAACAGTGGCGTTATCTGGTCTTCAACACCCTGACCCGCAAGGTGGTGCGCCTGGACGAGATCGGCCTGGCCTGCATCCAGTTGCCGGAAGACCACGGAATCATCTTCCCCGGCGGCTATTACCTGCAGAACGGCGAGCACAAGCGCTTCGACCAGGCCATGGACGGCATGCGCTTCAAGCGCGCCATCCGCTCGCCGAACGGCGAGGACGTGCTGTACCTGTTCTACGAGCCCGAGCAGGGCCGCACCGCGATGTTCACCTACAACATGATCGAGCGGCGACTGCAGACGCCGATCTTCGGCCATGGCTATGCGCGCCTGGAAGACGGGCGCATGGTGATCTTCGCCACCGAGAGCGACGAGCCGACCCGGGTGCATCCGATGCAGGTCTGGCAGACGCCGTACTACAGCGACGAATTCGCCGCCAAGCAGCCGGCCGGCAACAGCTTCATGGGCAAGATCGGCAACGCCGAGCTGGTCCGCGGCCTGTCGGAACTGATGAGCCTGTCGCGGGAGATCGAGGCCACCGAAGTCTCGGCGCAGCGTTACGGCCTGCTGGCGCAGAACACCCGGCGCCTGTTCGACGCCCACCATTGGCTGTCCGACCCGGCCTGCGGCGGCACCGCGCCGCTGCTGCGCGAGATCGCCGCGACCGCCGAGTCGGTGCTCGACGAATACGAAAAGGTCGAAGGCATCCGCAGCCAGTCCGAGCGCGCGATGGCCGAGGCGCGCACGCGCCAGAAGGCCTTGCTCGACGGCCTGCAGCCGGAGAACTGGGAGCGGGTGCAGGAGTTCGTCGACGCCCTCAACGGCCTGACCGCGCAGCGCGGCCATCTGCTGACGATCCGCGACTACCGCTACATCGACGTGGCCGGCATCGATGCGATGGAGCAGGACCTGATCGGCGCGCACGAGCGCACCGCCGCGGCGACCGGCGCCTTCCTCGCCGGCGACAAGGCGCTGGCGCCGTTGGGCGAGCGGCTGCACGCCCTGGAAGCGCAGGCGCAGCAAGCGGTCAGCGTGGCGCAATTGCTCGAACCGATCGGACAGATGCAGGCGATGTCGGGCGACCTCGACATGCTGTCGGCGCTGATGGCGACCTTGAAGGTCGACGACGCCACCCAGCGCACCCGCATCGTCGAGTCGATCTCGGAGATCTACGCCAAGCTCAACCAGGCCAAGGCGCGCGCCGAGCAGCGCCGCAAGAGCCTGGGCTCGAGCGAGTCGGTGGCGCAGTTCGGCGCCCAGTTCACCCTGTTCGGGCAAAGCATCGCCAGCGCGCTGTCGCTGGCCCAGGACCCCGAGCGCGCCGACGAGCAGCTGTCGCGGCTGATGGTGCAGCTGGAGGAACTGGAAAGCCAGTTCGGCGAGCACGAGGCCTTCCTCGGCGACATCCTGTCCAAGCGCGAGGAACTGCTCGAAACCTTCGAGGCGCACAAGCAGACCCTGCTCGACGACCGCCAGCGCAAGGCGCAGGCGGTCATGGACGCGGCCGCCCGCATCCTCGACGGGCTCGGCCGGCGTACCGCGCGCTTCGTCGGCAGCGACGAGCTCAACGCGTTTTTCGCCAGCGACCCGCTGATCCTCAAGCTGCGCGAACTGGCCGAACGCCTGCGCACGCTCAAGGACAGCGTCAAGGCCGACGATGTCGAGGCGCGCCTGAAGGGCGCGCGCGACCAGGCGGTGCGCGCGCTGCGCGATCGCAGCGAGTTGTTCGAGGAAGGCGGCAACGTCATCAAGCTGGGCCCGCGCCACCGCTTCAGCGTCAACACCCAGGAACTCGACCTGACTCTGTTGCCGCGCGGCGACGTGCTCAACCTGCACCTGACCGGCACCGATTTCTTCGAGCCGCTGCGCAACCCCGAACTCGACGCCGCACGCGATTACTGGGGCGTGTCGATGGATTCGGAATCGCCGCAGCTGTACCGCGGCGAGTACCTGGCCGGCCTGGTGCTCGAGGCGGCCGGCGCGAACAGCGACGGGCTCAGCCTGGACCTGCTGCGCCAGCAACTGGCGCAGCCGGAACTGCTGGCGCGCAGCGTGCGCGACTTCGCCGCGCCGCGCTATCGCGAAGGCTACGAGAAGGGCATCCACGACCATGACGCCAGCCTGATCCTGCAGGCGCTGTTGCCGCTGCGCGACAGCGCCGGCAGTCTCGGTTTCGAGCCGGCCGCGCGCGCCTGGGCGGCGTTGTTCTGGTCGCGGGCCGCCGAACACGCCGACGCTCGCCAATGGCCGGAACGCGCGCGCACCGCGCGCGACATCCAGCAGTTGTTCGCCAGCGCCGCCGGGCTGGAATCGCTGCGCACCGAAATCGCCGCGGCGATGACCGGGTTCGCCCGGCAGCACACCCTGGCGATCGACCCGGCGCTGACCCCGCGCGCGGCCGAGTACCTGGTACTGGAGCTGTCGGCCGAGCACCCGCAGTTCGTGTTCAGCAAGTACGCGCAACAACTGCTGCAGGCGCTGCGCGACAAACTCACCGCGGCGCGGATGTGGGACGGCTTCGTCCAGGCCCTCGACGGTCTCGGCGACCGCGTCGCCGCGCGCTGGGCGCTGGCGATGAACTGGGTCGAGGCGCTGGCGCGCACCCCCGAGCTCGCGCCGGTGTCGGCCTACGCCGCCGAAGCGGCGACCTTGTTGCTGCTCGACGAACGCTTCCCCAAGAAGATCACCGAGGTCGACCTGAGCGCGCCGGTGCAGGGATTGCTCGGCGAGCACCCGCGCATCGTCGAGGGCCGCATGAGCCTGGCGATCGACGACTGGTCGGCGCGCCTGCGTCATCACCGCGAGACCTTCGTTCCCGGCTTCCAGCGCTATCAGGCCCTGCGCCAGGAAATCGTCGGTCGCGAGCGCCATGCCCTGCGCCTGGACGAGTTCAAGCCGCGTCCGCTGACCTCGTTCGTGCGCAACAAGCTCATCAACGACGTCTATCTGTCGGTGATCGGCGACAACCTCGCCAAGCAGATGGGCACGGTCGGCGAGAGCAAGCGCAGCGACCTGATGGGCCTGCTGATGATGATCTCGCCGCCGGGCTACGGCAAAACCACCTTGATGGAATACGTGGCGCACCGGCTCGGCCTGATCTTCATGAAGATCAACGGGCCCGCGCTCGGCCATGAAGTGCGTTCGCTCGACCCCGAGCAGGCGCCCGATGCGACTTCGCGCCAGGAGCTCGACAAGCTCAACCTGGCCCTGGAGATGGGCAACAACGTGATGCTGTATGTCGACGACATCCAGCACACCCATCCGGAGTTCCTGCAGAAATTCATCTCGCTGTGCGACGGCACTCGCCGCATCGAGGGCGTGTGGAAGGGCCGTACCCGCACCTACGACATGCGCGGAAAGAAGTTCTGCGTGGTCATGGCCGGCAACCCCTACACCGAGTCCGGCGAGGTCTTCAAGATCCCGGACATGCTCGCCAACCGCGCCGACATCTACAACCTCGGCGACGTGCTCGGCGGCATGGAGGCCTCGTTCGTGCTCAGCTACATCGAAAACAGCCTGACCTCGAACCCGGTGCTGGCGCCGCTGGCGACGCGCGAGATGGCCGACCTGTATCGCTTCGTCGACAAGGCCCAGGGCAAGCCGTTCTCGGCCAACGAACTCAGCCACGCCTACAGCGGGGCGGAGATCAACGAGATCGTCGCCACCCTGGAGCGGCTGGTGAAGGTGCGCGACGTGGTCTACCGGGTCAACCAGCAGTACATCGCCAGCGCCGCCCAGGCCGAGAGCTATCGCACCGAGCCGCCGTTCAAGCTGCAGGGCAGCTATCGCAACATGAACAAGCTCGCCGAGAAGATCTCGCCGGTGATGAACGAGGCCGAGCTGCAACAGCTGATCGGTGACCACTATCTCGGCGAGGCGCAGCTGCTGACCAGCGGCGCCGAGGAAAACCTGCTCAAGCTAGGCGAGATGCGCGGCACCCTCGACGAAGCGCAGGCTGCGCGCTGGGCGCAGATCAAGCGCGATTTCCAGCGCAACAAGGCGATGGGCGCGGGCGACGCGGATGTCGGCACTCGGGTCGTGGCGCAGCTCAACGACCTGGTCGAGAGCGTACGCTCGCTCGATCAGTCGGCCACTCAGGCTGCGAGCCGTGCCGGGGCACCGCCGCCGTCGGCGCCGTGGCCGGAAATCCTCGCGGCGCTGGAACGTGTGGCGCAAGCGCAGGCGCAACCGCCGGCGCTTCCGGCTGGCCCGACGCCGGATCTGGGCGAGGTGCTAAGCGGTCTCGGCTCGTCGCTGCAAACCTCGCTGGTGCCGTCGCTGCAGTCGGCCTTCGATCCGCTGGTCAACCACCTGCAGGACAGCAGCGAGCGCCAGGCCCGGCTCAACGAAGCCCTGGTCGAGATCTTCAAGCGGCTCGGCCAGCGCGACGTCGACGACGCGCCGACGCGCGCGGAGATGACCGAGCAGCAGCGCGAACTGCAGCGCGCGCTCAACGAATTCGCCGACCGCCTCAACGGTCGCATCCAACGCTAAGGCAGGGACAGGAATGGATTTCGGCCGGCTGGACCAGACCTTGCGCGACAGCATCGCCGATCGCACGCTCGACAACGACGAGAAGTTCGAGTTGCGCGAGCTCGGCGCCGGGCTCGGCAGCGAGCGCGTACGCTATCTGCGCAACCGCGCCTTCGCGATGGCCCGCGAGCTGATGCTCGGCGAGCCGGTGCATGCCCTCGACGGCCTGCGCTGGCTGGAACAGGTGATCAAGACTCTCGACGTGGTCGCCGCGCCGGCGACGGTGTCGAGCGCCTACTTCGCCCCCGGCGACGCCTGCCTGCGCAAGTTGCGCGAGTTGTGCCGCGGCGCCAGGCGCAGCGTCGACATCTGCGTCTACACGATTTCCGACGACCGCCTCAGCGAGGAGATCCTCGCCTGCCACCGGCGCGGCATCGCAGTGCGCCTGATCAGCGACAACGACAAGAAGTTCGACGACGGCAGCGACGTACTGAGGCTGCGCGACGCCGGTGTGCCGGTGCGGATCGACGACAGCCCCTTCCACATGCACCACAAGTTCTCGCTGTTCGACGGCCGGGTGTTGGCCAACGGCAGCTTCAACTGGACCCGCAGCGCGACCACCAGCAACGAAGAGAACCTGGTGGTGACCGACGATGCCAACCTGGTGCGTTGCTTCGCCGGCCAGTTCGAGGAGCTGTGGCAGAAGTTCGCCCTGGATGCGCAGGCCGCGCGCTACTAGCGCGGCGCGCCTGAGCCTGGACGGAGGGACGCCCGGCGCTCAGCCTTCGACCGGGCCGCGCCGCCGCCAGCTCAGCGCGCCGCGGTCGGCCAGTTCGTCCTTGATCGCGCGGGTGTCCTGGTCGAGCATCGGCGCGGCGAACGGGGCCGGGCCGGGGGTGCGGCCGAACTTGATCGACTGGGCGACGCCTCGGTAGCGGCCGACCTGCGGGTGCTCGATCGGGCCGACGATGCCCTCGGCGAGCACCTGCGGATGCTCGAACATGTCCTCGATGCGCCGCGCCGCGGCGCAGGGCACCTCGTCGCCGAACAGCGCTTCCCACTCCATCGCGCCGCGCGCCGCCAACGCCTGGTGCAGGCGCGGCACGATCTCGGCCACCGCCTGCGCGCGCTTGCGCACGCTGTCGTAGCGCGGGTCGTCGGCGAGTTCGGCCAGCCCGGTCTTCTCGCACAGGGCTTTCCAGAAGCGCGCGGTGTTGGCCGAAATATAGATATGGCCGTCGCGGGTGGGGTGGATCCCTGTGACACCGCCCGAGCGCATGTCGCGGCCGATGTCGAGGCCTTCGCCGTCGGCCCAGATCATCCGCGCCGATTGCATGGTCAGGGCGCTGCGCAACAACGACACCCCGACGAACTGGCCTACGCCGCTGCGTTCGCGTTCGTACAGCGCCGAGGACACGCCGGCGGCGAGCAGGGCGGCGGCGTAGTAATCGACCACCGAGCCGTAGATGATCTCCGGCGGTCCGCCGCGGCGCCCCTGCAGCGCGCACATCCCGGTCATGGTCTGCAGCACCTGGTCGTAGCCGGCCTTGTCCTTCATCGGGCCGCTCTCGCCGTAGCCGCTGACCGCGCAATAGATCAGGCGCGGATTGATCAGCTGCAGGCGCTCGAAATCGATGCCCAGGCGCGACGGCACGCTCGGGCGGAAGTTGTGCACCAACACGTCGGCCTCGCGCACCAGGCGCAGCAGCACGGCATGGTCGGCCGGGCGTTTCAGGTCGAGCACCATGCCGCGCTTGCTGCGGTTGACCCCGAGGAAGGCGCGGCTTTCGCTGGCCAGGGTCGAGGGGTACTGGCGCAGATTGTCGCCGTCGGGCGGCTCGATCTTGATCACGTCGGCGCCCTGGTCGGCGAGCAGCGTGCAGCCGTAGGGGCCGGCGATGTAGGCGCTGAGGTCGAGGACGCGGATGCCGGCGAGCGGCCCGGCCGGAGCCGTGCGGTCGGAGGTCGGGGCGGGGGAAGTGGAGTCCATGCGGTGCGCGTCCGAAAGCCTGGAACCTGATGCCGAGTCGCTGTGCCGGGTCACTGTGCGCCAGTCGCGGCCGCGGAAACACCCTCGCCGCATATGTTCTGGCAGCACAAATTCTTGCTTGGCGCGTGGACTGTGCGGGCAGTCACGTCGCTGGCGGAGGCGAGGGCAGCGGCGTGGGCGCGAGCGACATCCAGGTCAGGCGCCAGGCGCCGTGGATGCGGCCGCCGGCGCAGTAGTAGGGATGAAACAACAGCGGCGCGCGATAGCCCGGGTCGAGCTCGATGCGCGGCAGCGGCTCGACCGGATCCGGCCCCGACCATCGCAGCCAGGCGCTCGGCGGCGTCGACGGCAGGCGCAGGGTTTCCTCGGTCTTGAAGCCGTCGATCAGGCCGGTCGCATACACCAGCGGCCCGCAGGTCAGCGCGAGGTACTCGTAGTGCAGCACTTCCTGCGCCACCGCGCTGCCGTCGGGCGCGCGCGACTCCTGCACGTTGCGGTGGACCGCGGTATGGGCCTGCGGCGTCATCGGGAATTGCAGGTCGATCGCGTCGCCCGCCGACCACCGGCGGTCGATGACGAAGTAATCGCCGGGGACGATCTCGCCCTCGCAGGCCGTGCCGTTGACCGCGATCCGCGCCTGCGCGGCCCAGGACGGAATGCGCAGCTTGAGCCGGAAGCGCGCGGCGCGCTCGGGGTCGATGCGCAGGCGGATCGCGCCGTCGAAGGGATAGGCGGTGTCCTGTTCGATCGTCACCGGCCCGCACGAGGGCAGCTCGATCCGCGCCGAGCCCGCTGCGTACAGATTCACCGCGATCGCCTCGTCGCCGGCGCGCGCATAGGCCACGCCGGGCAGTTCCTCCAGCGCCATCGCGCCGCTGGACTTGCAGCAGCGCCAGTACGTGGTGTGCACGCGACGGCCGTTGGCGAATACGTAATAGCACCAGTCTTCGCCGTCGGGCGCCTGCGCGCCGAGCAGATCGTTGTAGGCCGAACGCTCGATCTCCTCGGCATAACGCGCCTCGCCGCTGATCGTGAGCAGTTCGCGGTTCAACTGCATCCAGGCCAGGGTCGAACAGGTTTCGACATAGGCCTGCGGACTGAACACCCCGGCCGGGTTGAACACTTCGCGCGAGCGGTGGCCGACGCCGCCGCAGGGGCCGCCGCCGAGGCTGAGATGGTGCGTCCGGATGCTGCCCCAGAGGTTCTCGACCGCGCGGCGGTAATCGGGATGGCCGGTGGCGCGGTGCAGCTTGGCCAGGCCGACCAGGTTCCAGGCCAGCTGATAGGCCTTGCCGGTCGCGATCTGCGCCGCGTCGGTGCCGTCCAGCGCCTGCGACAGCAAGCGCAGTTCGGGGTGGCGCTCGGCCTGCGCGAGCACGAGCTGCGCGAGGTGCAGATACGCCGCTTCGCCGGTAGCGAAATACAGCTCGACCGCCGGGTCGATCAGCACCGTCGCCGACAGGCCGTGGTGGTTGCCGAGCTCGGTGATGTCGATGCCGTCGTCGCCGAGGCTGCGCAGGCAGAGATCGCCGATGCGCCGGGCCGCGTCGAGATAGCGCGGCGCCGGGAAGTGGCGATGCACTTCGAGCAGGCCCAGGATGAGATAGGCATGGGTCCAGATGTCCCAGGTGCGCACGCTCGGCGCGCCGTCCCAGCTCACCGGCTTGGGCGGCTGCCTGCGCATGAAGCGGCAGCCGGGCGCATAGGTGCCGAGGTAGCCGTCGTCTTCCTGGGTCGAGACCAGGAAGTCGGCGACCCGCAACAGGCGCGCACGCAGTCCGGCATCGCCGCTGCGCGCGGCGGCCTTGGCCGCGGCGATCAGCCATTTGCCGGCATGCTCGCCGTACCAGTCGCCTTCGCGGTTCTGCCGGCGTTGCTGCGGGGCGAAGATCGCGATCGCCGGGCTGGTCTCGTCGACGATGAAGTGCGACAGCCGGCCGTGGCGATTGGCTTCGAGCGCCTCGCCGAGCAGGCCGCCGAGGCGGACGTTCGTTCCATCCCGTGGTCCGCCAGGGCGGACCGCGGCCATGTGGTGCGAACGCTCGCCGTGCGGCATGCCGGTATTCATGCGGCATCCGCCGCGCAGCGGAAGCCGATGCAGCCCGAGCGATCCTTGCTCGGCGCCATCAGCAGGTACTTGCCGTGCTGGTCGAGCCGGTAGGCCTGCGGGAAGTACCAGTGCGAGGTCTGCGGCTGGTAGGCGCTGCCGCCGCGCAGGATCGCCGCGCGGGTGTGTTCGTCGAGATATTCGTCGCTCCATTGCCAGACGTTGCCGACCAGGTCGAGCACGCCGAACGGACTGGCGCCGGCCGGGTGCGCGTCGACATCGGCCGGCGCGCGCAGCCGGCGGCTGCGGTTGGGCACCGGCACCGCGTCGTCGCGCCAATCCTCGCCCCAGGGATAGCGGCGGCCGTCGCCGCCCTGGGCGGCGTACTGCCATTCCCATTCGCGCGGCAGGCGCTTGCCGGCCCACTGCGCATAGGCGCGTGCGTCTTCGAGCGCGACCCAGGTCACCGGCTTGCGTTCCCAGCCCGGGCGCGGCGCGCCGTCGACCCAGTCGCGCAGATAATTGTGCCGATCGCGCGGGACGTAGCCGCTGTCGGCGACGAAGCGCTGGTACTCGGCATTGGTCACCGGGGTGCGGTCGATGAAGAAGCGCGGCAGGCGCATGCGCTTGCGGTGATGGCGGCGCGGGCTGTCTTCCCACGGGTATTGCACGTCGACGCCTTCCCAGGTCTGGCCTTCGATCTCGACGCCGCCGACCACGAAATCGAATTCGCCGGCCGGGATCTCGAGCATGCCCGACGGCGCCGATGCGACCGCCGCGACCGCCTCGATCGGCACCAGCCGTTGCGGCAGGGCGCGCCACTGGTTCGAGTAACGATGCAGGGGCGTCGCCGATAACGCGTGCATGCGGCCGAGGAACGCGTCGAGGCCGTCGATCGCGGCGCCCGGCGCCAGCGCGAGCACGGCGCCGAAGCCGCGGCCTTCGAGCACGAAGTCGAGCACCGCGCGGCCGCCGTCGAAGCGCGGCTGCAAGGCGACGCCGTTCCAGACGTCGTAGTAGCGCGTGCCGTCGAGATGATCGACCGCGATCTGCTCGCCGGCGATTTCGTATTCGTTGCGGTTGACCAGGGTCCACAGCGTGCTGCCGCCGTGCGGGAAGCGGCTGGCGAACACGCCGGCCTGCAGGGTGCGCGCATACGGGCGCCAGTCGGCGCTGACCATGTGGGCGGGGAACTGCCTCTCGATCGTGGCGATGCGCCGCAAGGTCTCGGCGTCGCGCTCGCCGAGCTGGTTCCACAGGCCCCAGACGTTCTCCCAGGCGTTGTAGCCGATGCCGTTGAAGAAGATGTATTGCAGGTCGTGATTGCGCTCGCGGCCCCAGCGATTCTCGTAGTTGATCATGTGGCGCGGTTCCAGCCACTTGAACTTGGCGACCGGCGGCACGACTTCGTTGGGCGCCTTCTTGCCCCAGCTCTGCACGTTCCAGATCAGCGCCTCCTCGGCGCTGATGGTCGACTCGGGCTGCAGCACCACCGGGTGGCCGAGCGCGTCGCAGGCGTCGAAGAACGCGCGCGGCACGCCGTTGTAGGTGTCGCCGTTGACGCCGTCGGCGCCGACCGCTTTCACCAATTGCGCGACCGATTCCCAGTCCGTGCGTCCGCTGTCGCGGGTGCCCTGGTCCCAGGGCATGGTCGGCAGGAACACGCGCACGCCGCGGCGATGGAAATCCGCGATCGCGCCGCGCAGGCCGTCGAGCCCGCCGGGCAGGTCGGCGGCGAGGTCGAACTGGTTGCGGTCGTCGACGCCGATGTTCGGGTACACGTGCCAGATCAGCACGCTGTCGATGCCGCCGTAGCGGCGCTCGAGGTCGTCGAGATAGCGGTCGACCGTGTAGCGGCCGGCGACCGGATCGTAGAAGTAACGGTCCTCGGCCATCATCTGGGCATGGACGAAATTGCGCTGCGCCCACTGCAGTTCCGGGCGGCGGTAATGGGCGTCGTCGTAGCCGATCCGGATCAGGTGTTCGCGGCGCCAATCGCGCAGCTCGGCGATCCAGTCGTCGAGGGTGCCGTCGACATCGACCTTCCAGTGGCCGATCTCGGCGAACGGCCAGCCCGGCGCCTTGCCCGGCAGCGGCAGATAACGCTGGGTGGTGACGTGCGAGAACTTGTACTCGGTGCGCACGCGCGGACGCTCGTCCTCGCTGGCGGCATCGTGGAAGTCGGGGGCGTCGGGCGGGCGGGGCGCTGAGGTCATGGGAACGTCGCTAAGCCTGGAGCGGGAAAGACGTGGCGGGCGCCGGGATCGGATCGGCGGCGTCGGCGAGCCGGCGTTCGACCTCGTCGCAAGCCGGCACGCTGTTCTGCGCGCCGGGGCGGGTGCAGGCCAGGGCCGAGGCGGCGCAGGCGCGGCGCAACGCCGCGGCGAAGGCCGCGCCCTGCGCGAGCGCCGCGACCAGTGTGCCGCAGAACGTGTCG